>NZ_AGVX02000175.1 GCF_000239155.1 Actinoalloteichus spitiensis RMV-1378 | reverse complement strand
CAGGGGAGTTCGTCCCTGCGGGCCGCGCGCGTTCGCGTCGTTCGGGGCAGATGCCGCGCCGGAACGCATGCGGGGTGGCGCGCCGGCTCGGAGATCATCGGATTCGGTGACCGACCGGCGGCGGCCGTGACCCGGTGTGAATCGTCGCCCGGCCGGGGCCGGGGTCCGGGGGGGCTTGTGACACGAACGTGGGAGTTCGGGGCCGCGCCACTGGTACGAGTGGACGAAGAAGCGCACGACACCCGGCCCTCCGGTGTCCGCCCGGTGTGCGGAAAGCGGCGGTAGATCGACAAGTTTCCCCACAGCACTGGTGGTCAACCCCGGGCAGGCTGTTAGAGTCGTGCACGCTTCGTGTCATCAGGCACGGGGCCGGGTTGCCTGCGCGGCAGGCTGCAATGCTGCCGGCATTCGCCGGCCACGAAGATCGTCGGTCGGAGAGGCCGACGACGCCGAGGAGGTCACGCGTGCTCAGCGCCTTCCGCGCGGCTCTCACGACGCCGGACCTGCGCAAGAAGATCCTGTTCACCCTCGGGATCGTCGCGGTGTACCGGCTCGGGGCCAACGTTCCGTCGCCTGGTGTCTCCTCGCCCAACATCCGGCAGTGTCTCGAACTCATCGAGAACAGCGGCAGTGCGAACATCTACTCGCTGCTGAACCTGTTCAGCGGCGGTGCGCTGCTCCAGCTCTCGTTGTTCGCGCTGGGCATCATGCCCTACATCACCGCGAGCATCATCGTGAACCTCCTCGGTGTGGTCATCCCGAGGTTCGAGCAGCTGCGCAAGGAAGGCCAGTCCGGCCAGGCGAAGCTGACGCAGTACACGCGGTACCTGGCGATGGCCTTCGCCGCCCTGCAGGCGACCACCTTCGTGGCGCTCGCCCGGTCCGGGCAGCTGTTCGGCAACTGCCCGCACCAGGTCATCCCGGACGGCTCGGTCTTCAACCTCGTCGTCATCGTGATCGTGATGACCGCCGGTACCGCGCTGGTGATGTGGTTCGGCGAGATGGTGACCGAGCGCGGCGTCGGCAACGGCATGTCGCTGCTGATCTTCTGCTCCATCGCGGCCCGGATCCCGGCCGAGGGCAGCAACATCCTCCAGACCCAGGGCGGCGTGGTCTTCACCGTCGTCTGCATCTTCGCCCTGGCCATCATCGTGGCGGTCTGCTTCGTCGAGCAGGCCCAGCGCCGGATCCCGGTGCAGTACGCGAAGCGGATGGTCGGCCGGCGGATGTACGGCGGCACCTCGACCTACCTGCCGCTGAAGGTCAACCAGGCCGGCGTGATCCCGGTCATCTTCGGTTCCTCGCTGCTGTACCTGCCGCAGCTGATGTCCCAGCTGGTCGGTGACGGCACCGGATGGCTGAACCGGTTCATCGACGACTACATCGTCCCGCAGTCGAGCTGGGTGCACATCCTCCTGTTCTTCGGGCTGATCATCTTCTTCACCTACTTCTACGTGTCCATCACGTTCAACCCGGACGAGCGGGCGGACGAGATGAAGAAGTTCGGTGGTTTCGTGCCGGGCATCCGCCCGGGCCGTCCGACGGCGGAGTACCTGAGCTTCGTGTTGAGCAGGATCACGCTGCCCGGCTCGATCTACCTGGGTATCGTCGCGGTGCTGCCGAACTTCTTCCTGAGCATCACCGAGGAAGGCGCGAACCAGAACTTCCCGTTCGGCGGTACCGCCGTGCTGATCATGGTGAGCGTCGGTCTCGACACCATGAAGCAGGTCGAGAGCCAGCTCATGCAGCGAAACTACGAAGGGTTCCTCCGGTAGTGCGACTCGTCTTGGTAGGCCCGCCCGGAGCGGGCAAGGGCACGCAGGCAGCCGTCCTCAGCGCGAAGCTGGGCGTCCCCCACGTCTCCACGGGGGACCTGTTCCGCGCGAACATCAGTCAGCGGACGCCGCTGGGGGAGGAAGCCAAGCGCTACCTGGACGAGGGGCAGCTCGTTCCGGACGAGGTCACCAACGGCATGGTTCGGGACCGGCTGCGCCAGGAGGACGCGGTGGGCGGGTTCCTGCTCGACGGGTTCCCCCGGACGGTGGGGCAGGCCGAGGTGCTCACCGAGTTCCTCGGCGGCCAGGGGCACGAGCTGGACGCGGTGCTGGAGTTCCAGGTGCCGGAGGACGAGGTCGTCACCCGGATGTTGGCGCGGGGTCGCGCGGACGACACCGAGGACGTGATCCGGACCCGCCTGGCGGCCTACCGGGGGAGTACGGCTCCGGTGCTGGACTACTACCGGTCGAAGGTCGTGGGGATCGACGCGTTGGGCTCCATCGAGGAGATCACCGGGCGGGCGCTGCGGGCGCTCGGGGTGACGGGCTCCTGACGGCGGGCCGGTCCCAGTCGAGGGACCGGCCGCTTCCATGACCGAGTGGTGCCCTCCGACGAGGTCGGAGGGCACGAGTGCGAAAGAGTGCAGGGGCCGAGACGTGCTGAAGCGAAGCCGGGGAATCCAGCTCAAGTCGCGTGGTGAGCTGGAGGCGATGCGAGCGGCGGGGCTGGTGGTCGCCGGCGCGTTGGCCGCGGTGCGGTCGGCGGTCCGCCCCGGTGCCAGCACCGCCGAGCTCGACGAGATCGCCGAAACCCACATCCGGGAGGCGGGCGCCGTCCCGTCCTTCAAGGGCTACCACGGCTTCCCCGGCTCGATCTGCGCCTCGGTCAACGAGCAGGTCGTGCACGGCATCCCCGCCAGCACCCAGGTGCTGGCGGAGGGAGACCTGATCTCCGTCGACTGCGGGGCCATCCTCGAGGGCTGGCACGGTGACTCGGCGGTGACGGTGCCGGTGGGCCAAGCGTCCGAGGCCGATCTCCGGCTGTCCGAGGCGACCCGGTTGTCCATGCTCGCGGGCATCGATGCCTGCCGCCCGGGGAAGCGGCTGAGCGACATCTCGCACGCCATCGAGCTGGAGACCCTGCGGGTGCAGGAGGAGCACGGCGTCGAGTACGGGATCGTCGCCAACTTCGGTGGGCACGGTATCGGCACCGAGATGCACATGGAGCCCTTCATCCCCAACTTCGGGAGGCCGGGGCGGGGGCCCAAGCTCCGGGAGGGGATGGCGTTGGCCATCGAACCGATGCTGACCCTCGGCACGGACGACACCCGCGAGCTGTCGGACGGCTGGACCGTGGTCACCGCCGACGGAACCAGGGCGGCGCACTGGGAGCACACGGTCGCGCTGACCTCGGACGGGCCGTGGGTGCTGACGGCGCCGGCCGAGGACTGAGCCGCCCGCCGCCACCGGGTTCGATTCGGGCACCGAGTTCGGTGAACCGCTCCCGGGCGGCAGGCGGATGCGGAAGGATGTCAGCGTGAGCGAGCCTATTCGTGCCGACGCCATGCGGGCGTCCGACGCCGACCGCAAGCGGGTTCAGGACCAGTTGCACTGGGCGCACGCCGAGGGCCTGCTCGACCTTTCGGAATTCGACAGCCGGGTGCGCTCCGCGTGGGACGCGAAGACCACCGGCGAGCTGGACCGGGTCGTCGCTGATCTGCCGGTCCCCCGGCCCAAGGGGCGGCGGCGGGTGTTCGCCCCCGGCGCGGGCGGCACCACGATGCGGGTGCTGACGACCATCTGGCTGAGCGCCTCGGTGGCGAACCTCGTCATCTGGGGCCTGCTCCACCTGACGGGCTGGCCGGTCTACCCGTGGTGGTTGTGGGTGGCGGTGCCACCCGGTGCCGTGCTCGGTGCCCTCTACGCCAGCGGGGTCGGGCGGCCGAGGAGTTCGTGAGCCCGGCCGGCCGCGTCGCTCCCCGTGCCACCCCGGCCGGCGTGGCCGAGCCGGCACGACCGCGCCCGCGGTCGAGGCCTCGGTCCTCACCCGGTGCGTACCGGCACCGCGCGGGTCGCCTCCGAAGTACCATGGATGGAGGCACTCCGCCACCCGGGAGGTCGGTGACCGGGAGTGGCGTGGTGGGCGCGTTCCCTGGGGAGGGTCGAGTGGGCGAGCCGGTGTCCTGGAGCGAGATGCGGGCCTCGGACGGCGACCGGCAGCGGGTCGCGGAGCGCCTGGGGAAGGCGCAGGCGGACGGCCGGCTCAGCGTGTCGGAGTACGACACCCGACTGCGGGACGCGCTGGCGGCGCGGACCTACGGGGAGCTCGAGCGGCTGACGACCGATCTGCCGGCGCCGAGCGAGGAGCCCGGGGTAACCCGGGGCAACGAGGGCCAGCCCGGGCAGGGCCGCGACGACCAGCGGGTCGCCGAACGGACCGGGTGCCTCCCGGCTGAGCGGCGGAAGTCCGACCTGAGGCGTGCCGCCGAGGCGTGGGCCTCGGTCAGTGCCATCACCTTCACCATCTGGCTGATCGGCTTCCTCACCGGCGGGGGCACGGCGGACCCGTGGTGGTTGTGGGTGGCGGGTCCGTGGGGAGCGGTGATCCTCGTCATGGCCCTGAGCGGGGCCGGGAAGCGGTACTCGGACTGACGTCCGCGCCGGTGTTCACGGGTGCGTCGTGCCCCAGGTGGAGCTGACCTGCGCGAAGGGCTACACTGGCTCAACGGCGCACTCCTCGCGCTGACTCATCGTGCCGTGTGTCGTGCGGCGGGCCGGTTCTCGACGGGCCTGGGGCGGCACTCCCCTCCCGGTGTGATCGACGGTCCCGTCCGTCGGCGCGCGTCCGGGTGGCGCGGGAAGCAGCGCGAGTGGTCCGCCGGCACCCGGGGACCGCGTTCGTCCTGGTCGACCGGGTGCGACCGCCAAATGACACCGTCACGAAACGCGGAGGACATGGGCAAGAAAGACGGGGCCATCGAGGTCGAAGGTCGCGTAGTCGAGCCGCTCCCCAACGCGATGTTCCGAGTCGAGCTGGAGAACGGCCACAAAGTCCTGGCCCACATCAGCGGCAAGATGCGGCAGCACTACATCCGCATCCTGCCCGAGGACAGGGTAGTCGTGGAGCTGTCGCCCTACGACCTGTCCCGTGGGCGCATCGTCTACCGCTACAAGTGACCTCCACGGTGCCCGGGCTGGTCCCGGGCACGCGTCCGAGCAGGAGAGCACGACCGTGAAGGTCCAGCCGAGCGTCAAGAAGATCTGCGACAAGTGCCAGGTGATCCGCCGTCACGGGCGGGTTCTGGTGATCTGCGACAACCAGCGTCACAAGCAGCGTCAGGGCTGAGCGTCCCCGACGCGGTGACCGTCGCGTGACGCTTGTCGCGGAGCAGACGACGAGAGAACGACACATCTCCTTCGACCTGTCGTGCGTGGAGCACGGCTGACCCCCGGACTCCGGGCCGGGGCCCGGGCCGCACTCGCGGCCGCGGGGCGGCGGAGGAGCAGACCTGGAGCGAAGAGACAAAGGAGAACGCGCCGGATGGCACGTGTCGCTGGCGTCGATCTTCCCCGCGACAAGCGGATGGAGATCGCGTTGACCTACATCTACGGCATCGGCCGTACCCGCGCCAAGGAGCTGCTGGCCGCGACCGGGATCAGCCCGGACCTGCGGACCGGCGACCTGACCGACGACGACGTGGTGCGTCTGCGGGACCAGATCGAGAACAACTACAAGGTTGAGGGTGACCTCCGCCGCGAGGTGGCCGCCGACATCCGCCGCAAGGTCGAGATCGGCTGCTACGAGGGGCTTCGGCACCGTCGCAGGCTGCCGGTGCGTGGTCAGCGGACCAAGACCAACGCCCGCACCCGCAAGGGCCCGAAGAAGACCGTGGCCGGCAAGAAGAAGGCCGGGCGCAAGTAACCCCTCGCGCGCACTGAGGAGAAGACGAGAGACATGCCACCCAAGACCCGCGGCGCCGGGGTCAAGAAGGTCCGGCGCAAGGAAAAGAAGAATGTCGCGCACGGTCATGCGCACATCAAGAGCACCTTCAACAACACGATCGTGTCCATCACCGACCCGTCCGGCGCGGTGATCGCCTGGGCCTCGGCCGGCCACGTCGGGTTCAAGGGCTCCCGCAAGTCGACGCCGTTCGCCGCCCAGATGGCCGCGGAGAACGCCGCCCGCAAGGCCTCCGAGCACGGCATGCGCAAGGTTGACGTGTTCGTCAAGGGCCCCGGCTCCGGCCGGGAGACCGCGATCCGGTCGCTGCAGGCCGCCGGACTCGAAGTTGGCAACATCCAGGACGTGACCCCGCAGCCCCACAACGGTTGCCGGCCGCCGAAGCGGCGCCGGGTCTGAGGCGCGGGGAGGAGTAAGAACAGATGGCACGCTACACCGGACCCGCGACTCGCAAGTCCCGTCGTCTCAAGGTTGACCTGGTCGGCGGTGACCAGGCCTTCGAGCGCCGCCCCTACCCGCCCGGCCAGCACGGCCGCGCGCGGATCAAGGAGAGCGAGTACCTGCTCCAGCTCCAGGAGAAGCAGAAGGCGCGCTTCACCTACGGGGTCCTGGAGCGCCAGTTCCGCCGTTACTACGAGGAGGCCTCGCGCCGCCAGGGCAAGACGGGTGAGAACCTGCTCCAGCTCCTGGAGGCCCGGCTCGACAACGTGATCTACCGCGCGGGCCTGGCCAGGACCCGCCGCCAGGCGCGTCAGCTCGTCAGCCACGGTCACTTCCTGGTGAACGGCGAGAAGGTGAACATCCCCAGCTTCCAGGTGTCGCGGTTCGACATCATCGACGTGAAGCCGAAGTCGCTGGGCACCACGCCGTTCATCATCGCCAAGGAGACCCTCGGCGACCGGCCCACCCCGGCCTGGCTCCAGGTCGTGCCCTCCACGCTGCGGGTGCTGGTGCACCAGCTGCCGGAGCGGGCGCAGATCAACACGCCGGTCCAGGAACAGCTGATCGTCGAGTTCTACTCGAAGAACTGAGGCCTCCACTGGCGAACGGTGGCCGTGCTGGACGCACGGTCACCGTGGTGGGTCGACCAGACCGTGGCGATCCACATCCACTCGGCGTCAAATAGCGGGCGCCGCTGGGAAAGGACAAGACGAAGTGCTCATCTCGCAACGACCGACACTGACCGAGGAGACGGTCTCCGAGACCCGGTCCCGGTTCGTCATCGAGCCGCTGGAGCCGGGCTTCGGTTACACGCTCGGCAACTCGCTGCGGCGGACGCTGCTGTCCTCGATTCCGGGGGCCGCGGTCACCAGCATCCGCATCGACGGTGTCCTGCACGAGTTCACCACCATCCCCGGGGTGAAGGAGGACGTCACCGACGTCATCCTGAACCTCAAGGAGCTCGTGGTGAGCTCGGAGGAGGACGAGCCGGTGACCATGTACCTGCGCAAGCAGGGGCCTGGTCCGGTCACCGCCGGGGACATCGTTCCTCCGGCCGGTGTCACCGTGCACACCCCCGACCTGCACATCGCCACTCTCAACGGCAAGGGCAAGCTCGAGATCGAGCTGGTCGTGGAGCGCGGTCGCGGTTACGTCCCCGCCGTGCAGAACAAGCAGGCCGGCGCGGAGATCGGCCGGATCCCGGTCGACTCCATCTACTCGCCGGTGCTGAAGGTGACCTACAAGGTCGAGGCGACCCGTGTCGAGCAGCGGACCGACTTCGACAAGCTGACTCTCGACATCGAGACGAAGCCGTCGATCACGCCGCGCGACGCGGTGGCGTCCGCCGGCAAGACGCTGGTGGAGCTGTTCGGGCTGGCCCGGGAGCTGAACTCGGACGCCGAGGGCATCGAGATCGGCCCGTCTCCTTCCGAGGCGGACACCATCGCGGCCTTCGCGATGCCGATCGAGGACCTCGACCTCACGGTGCGTTCCTACAACTGCCTCAAGCGGGAGGGGATTCACACCGTCGGCGAGCTGGTCTCGCGCAGCGAGGCCGACCTGCTCGACATTCGCAACTTCGGTGCGAAGTCGATCGACGAGGTCAAGATGAAGCTGGCCGGCCTTGGCCTGGCGCTCAAGGACAGCCCGCCCGGGTTCGACCCCTCCGCCGCCGCCGCCGACTACCCCAGCGAGGGGTGGTCCAGCAACGGCGACGGTGGTGACGGTCACGACGACGGTCAGGACTACGCAGAGACTGAGCAGCTCTGATCCACCGCCCGCTTTCCCGAGCGCGGTGGATGCGAGGACGCAACCGAGGAGCAACCGATGCCCACCCCAACCAAGGGTCGCCGTCTCGGCGGGTCCCCGGCCCATGAGCGGCTGATGCTGGCCAACCTGGCCACGTCGCTGTTCACGCACGGCCGGATCAAGACCACCCAGGCGAAGGCGAAACGGCTCCGGCCGTTCGCCGAGCGGCTGATCAGCAAGGCCAAGCGCGGTGACCTGCACAACCGCCGCGAGGTGCTGCGGGTCATCCGGGACAAGGATGTGCTGCACAAGCTGTTCGCCGAGATCGGCCCCTTCTTCGGCGACCGCAACGGCGGTTACACCCGGATCATCAAGGCGATGCCCCGCAAGGGTGACAACGCCCCGATGGCCGTCATCGAGCTGGTGAACGAGAAGACGGTCACCGCGGAGGCCGAGGCCGCCCGCAAGACCACCTTCGCCGACAGCGCGACGACCGCGGCCGAGGAGACGAAGGCCGAGGACACCACGACCGAGGCCGCCGCCGAGGAGACCAAGGCGGAGACCCCCGCCGAGGACACCGCGGCCGAGGCCGACGAGGCCAAGGCCTCCGAGGCGGAGGACAAGTCCGACGAGAAGAAGGACTGAGTCCTGAGCCACGCGACACCGCCGAGCGAGCCCGCCACTCCCGCGCAGGGTGGCGGGCTCGTTCGCGTACGACTCGACATCAGCTACGACGGCGGGGAGTTCTCCGGCTGGGCTCGGCAGCCCGGCCGCCGCACGGTGTGCGGTGTCCTGGAGGACTCGCTGTCGATGATCCTGCGGTTCGACGTCCGGCTGACCGTCGCCGGCCGGACCGACGCCGGAGTCCACGCCACCGGCCAGGTCGCGCACTGCGACCTCCCACCGGAGGTGGTGCCCGGCCAGCTGGCCCGGCGGGTCAACCGGCTGCTGCCGCCCGACGTGCGCGTGCTGGACGCCCGCGCGGTCCCAGCCGACTTCGACGCGCGGTTCTCCGCGTTGTGCCGGCACTACGTGTACCGCCTGACCGACTCGCCGGTCGGTGGTGAGCCCCTGACCCGGCGGCACGTGCTCGCCTGGAGCCGCCCGCTGGACGTGGCCGCGATGAACGCCGCCTCGGCGGCCCTCCTCGGGGAGCACGACTTCGCCGCCTACTGCCGGCGCCGGGAGGGCGCGACCACCGTCCGCGCCCTGCAACGCCTGCGGTGGGAGCGGCTGGGAGAACCGGGGACCGCCGCGCACCACCTGATCGAGGCCAGGGTGAGCGCGGACGCCTTCTGCCACTCGATGGTGCGCAGCCTGGTCGGCGCGCTGCTGGCGGTCGGAGACGGGCGCCGGCCGGTGGAGTGGCCCGGTGCGCTGCTGGCCCGGTCCAGTCGGGTCGACGACGTCGTGGTGGC
The DNA here is from genome assembly GCF_000239155.1 of Actinoalloteichus spitiensis RMV-1378. GTDB lineage: Bacteria > Actinomycetota > Actinomycetes > Mycobacteriales > Pseudonocardiaceae > Actinoalloteichus_B > Actinoalloteichus_B spitiensis. Next base: position 12,701 of record NZ_AGVX02000175.1, on the reverse strand, counting down.
GCCCGCGCACGGGCTGGCGTTGACCGGGGTCGACTACCCGGACGACACCGGGCTGGCGGCCAGAGCCGAACGCACCCGCCGGCTACGGGTGCCGGGCCCGCCCACCTCCCCGGGCTGAGGGGCTCCTCTCCGACCTGCCGGCGCGGCCGTCCAGCCGGGGGCGCACCAGAACCCGCCGCGACCGCGCGAGCACCGCACAGGTCGGTCGGCGCGGGCGGTCGGTGGCACCCCGGGTGGCGGCCGTCCCGCCGTTCCGCTCGAGGATGTCCTGTTTCGCTGACCGGTCTCCTGCGGTGCTCGGCGCAGGTGGTGATGCGTCCTTCAGGGGTACTTCGCCGGTGGAATCCGAATAGTGTCGGTTCCGGGTTCACCCGATGTTCGTCCTGTTCAGGACGGGTGTGGCCGTGCCGGTCCGCCGGTTCGCCCCACCCCCCGGTCTCCCCGGCCCGTTGGCCGGCGGCGCCGCCGTCTCAGTCCTTCCCTCCCGCCGGCTGGCTGTCCTCGGCTGGCCGTCCCGCACGTACGAAGGAGCTGGCTGATGAGACCCGTTCGCCTGACCGGCCTGGTCGCCACCGCGGCCGTGGTCACCGCGACCCTCACCGGAATGGGGGCCGCCTCCGCGGGAGAACGCCCCACCCCGACCCCGGAGCACCAGTACTACTCACCCGGCCTGCTGGCGAGCATGGCCGACGAGTTCGACATCACCCCTCGGCAGGCGGAGACCCGGCTGGGCCAGGAGTTCGCCGCGATGGAGGCGGTGGACCCGGCGGAGGACGCGGCCGGCGCGGCCTACGCGGGGGCGTGGTTCGACGCCGACCGAGGGGGGCTCGTCGTGGGCGTGACCGATGCGGGGGTCGCCGACGCCGTTCGAGCGGCTGCCGACGTGGACGTCGAGGTCGTCGAGCACAGCGCCACCGTCCTCGACGCGGTGGTGGCCGAGCTGAACGCGGTGGCGGAGGAGGAGGCTCCGCCGGCGGAGGTGACCAGCTGGTACGTCGACCCGGTCGCGAACGAGGTCGTCGTCACCGTTCTCGCTGACACCGGTGCAGACGCCCAGGAAACCGCCGCCTTCCTCGCCGAGGCGGAGAGCCTCGGACCGGTCACCGTGCTCGAGGTGGGCGAACGGCCCGAGACCTTCGCCGCGGGCACCGTCGGTGGCGACCCCTACTACATCAACGGCACCACGCGCTGTTCCATCGGGTTCTCCGTGCACGGCGGGTTCGTGACGGCCGGGCACTGCGGGGGTGCGGGAAGCACGGTGCACGGGTGGGACTGGTCGCTGATGGGCAACGTCGCGGCGGCGAGTTTCCCGGGCAACGACCACGGTTGGGTGCGCATCGGTCACGGCTGGTGGACGGAACCGGTGGTCCTCGGTTGGGGAACCGTGCACGACGTCCTCGTGCGGGGCTCCTCGGTCGCGCCCGTCGGCTCCTCGATCTGCCGCTCGGGTTCCACGACGGGGTGGCGGTGCGGCACCGTGCAGGCGTTGAACGTGACGGTGAACTACGAGCAGGGGCCGGTCTACGGCACGACCCAGACCAGCGCCTGTGCGCAGGGCGGTGACTCCGGGGGTTCCTTCATCACCGGGGACCAGGCGCAAGGCGTCACCTCCGGTGGGTCGGGTGACTGCGTGACCGGCGGTCGGACGTTCTTCGCGCCGGTCAACCCGATCCTGTCCGCCTACGGCCTGTCCCTCGTGCTGGCCTGACCTCCCAGGTCGCCGCCGGCCCCGGACACCGGTCCGACCGGGTCGGTGGCGGGACCGACTCCGGGTTCCGGGGCGGTTGGCGGGTCCTCACGACCCGCCAACCGCGCGTCCGGGACCAGCAACGCGACCAGGAACGCCAGGACCGCGGCCACCGCGCCCACCAGGAAGGCGGTGGCGGCGGCCGAGGCGAAGGCAGCCAGGACCGGGGCGGCCAACACCGGGTCGACGGTGGCCAGGAACTCGGTGTTGTCCAGGTCGACCGCCAGCCGGCCGTCCTCGGTCACGGCGTCGAGCACCGGGCGGTTGGCCGGGTCCTCGGTGACGGCCGGCTCGGTGAGGTGTTGGGCGAAGTCCGGGTCGGCGCGGGCGGCCGCGAACGCGTGGTCCACCCGCCCGCCGACCAGCCCGAAGAGCACCGAGAGCAGGACGGCCGTCCCGGCCGAACCCCCGATCTGGCGGAAGAAGTGGCTGGAGGAGGTGGCGGAACCGAGGTCCGCCCGGGGTGCCCCGATCTGCACGATGAGCGTGAGGGTCTGCATGGCGACCCCGACCCCGACGCCGAGGAGCAGCGCGTGGAGACCGACCAGGGCGAGGGGGGTGTCGGTGCCCACGGTGCTCAGCAGCAGCAACGCGACGGCGCTGGTCGCGGAGCCGAACACGGCGAAGGGGCGCACCCGCCCGGAGGCGGTGATCAGGTGGCCCACGATGATCGTGGCCACCACGTTGCCGAGCGTCTGGGGGAGGAGCAACAGGCCGGCCACCATCGCCGAGTGGCCCCGCACGATCTGGAGGTAGAGGGGGAGCACGGCGAGGCTCCCGAACATCGCCATCCCCACCAGGACGTTGAGCGCGTTGCCCAGGACGAAGGTCCGGATGCGGAAGAGGTGCGGTGGCAGGAGCGCGGCGTCGCGTGAGCGCCGTTCCACCAGCACGAAGGCGAGGAGGCCGAACCCGGCCACCAGGTAGAGCAGGACGGAGGTGGGGGATCCCCAGCCCCAGTCCCGGCCGTGGGAGGCGACCGTGAGCAGGGGCACGACGGCCACCACCAGGGTCACCGCTCCCAGGTAGTCCACCCGTCGGCCACCGCCGGGGACCGGGAGGTCGAGCACCCGGTGGACGACGAGGACCGCCACGACCCCGATGGGCACGTTGACGAGGAAGATCCACCGCCATCCGGCGAGCCCGAGGAGGTCCGGCGCTCCCGCGAAGAGACCGCCCACCACGGGGCCGAGCAGGCTGGCTGATCCGAAGACCGCCATGAAGTAGGCCTGGTACCGACCCCGCTCCCGGGGCGGGACCAGGTCGGAGACGATGACGAACGCCAGTGAGAACAGGCCACCGCCGCCGAGGCCCTGCACGGCGCGGAAGGCGGCCAGCTGGGGCATGGAGGCCGCCAGCCCGCAGAGCAGCGAACCGAGCAGGAAGATGCCGATCGCCGCGAGGTACACCGGTCGGCGCCCGTAGAGGTCCGACAGCTTGCCGTACAAGGGCGTGGCGACGGTGGCGGTGACGAGGTAGGTGGTGGTCGCCCACGCCTGGACCGTCTGGCCGTGGAGTTCGTCGGCGATGGTCCGCATCGCCGTCGCCACCACGGTCTGGTCCAGCGCGGACAGGAACATCCCGACCAGCAGCCCGGAGAGCACCCGAAGCACCTGGCGGTGGTCGTACTGGTGCCCTGGCGGCGGGCTGGTGGCGGGGGGCACCGTGTCGGCCACGCGCACACACCTCCTGTCGGTCCGGGGAAGGCTGGCGAACGGTCGCTCCCGTCACGGCTCCCGAGCGGTACCTCCCACCGCCGGGCTGCCCGTACCGCCGTAGCGCGCCGTTCCGAGGACGCGGCCGTGGTGGCGGGAGGCGGGGGTCGGACGGCCGCTGGCGCGGGGCCGTCCGAGGGAACGCACGGACCACCCGGCCCGGGTCCAGTGCTCCCGGTCGAGGGTGTTCCTGGCGTCGAGCAGCCTCGGCCGGCGCACGAGGCGCCGCAGTCGAGCGGGGTCGAGCGCCGCGTACTCGGGCCACTCGGTGAGGTGCAGGACGATGTCGGCTCCGGTCGCCGCCTCGTAGGCGGAGTCCGCGTAGTCGACGGCAGGCAGCTCCCGGCGGGCGTTGGCCAACGCGTGCGGGTCGTGCACCGCCACCCGCGCGCCGCTCAGGTGCAGGTCGGCGGCGACGGTGAGGGCGGGTGAGTCGCGCACATCGTCCGAGTGGGGTTTGAAGGCCGCCCCCAACACGGCGACCCGGGCGTTGGCGACCTCACCGCCCAGCTCCTCGCGCACGAGGGCGACCGTCCGGCTCCGGCGCTCCACGTTGATCCGGTCGACCGCCTGGAGCAGTTCCACCGCTCGCCCCGCTCCGAGCTGCTCCGCGCGGGCCGTGAACGCCCGGAGGTCCTTGGGCAGGCACCCGCCCCCGTAGCCCAGTCCGGCCCGGAGGAACCGGCCGCCGATGCGGGGGTCGAGCCCGAGGGCACGGGTGAGGGGGACGACGTCGGCTCCGCTGGCCTCGCAGACGTCGGCGACGAGGTTGACGAAGGACAGCCGGGTGGCGAGGTAGGCGTTGGCCGCGACCTTGACCAGCTCCGCGGTCGGGAGGTCGCACACCACGACCGGAGTGGCCGGCCGCGTCGGGGTTTCCGCCAACAACGGCGCGTACACGCGGCGCAGCGCCCGTTCCGACTCGGCGTCGGCGACGCCGAAGACGAGGCGGTCGGGCCGCAGGGTGTCCTGTATGCCGTGGCCCTCCCGGAGGAACTCCGGGTTCCAGGCGAGTCGGACGCCCTCACCCGCCGGGGACAGCTCGCGGAGGCGGCGGGCGAGCGGTTCGGCGGTACCGACGGGAACCGTGGACTTGCCGACGACGAGGCACGGACGGGTGAGCAGGGGGCCCAGCGCCTCGATCACGGTGACGACCTGGGACAGGTCGGCCCCGCACCCCGGCGCGAGTTCCGGGGTGCCCACGCACACGAAGTGCGTGTCCCCGAACTCGGCCGCCTGGGCGAGGGAGGTGGTGAAGCGGAGGCGGCCCTCCGCCACCTGGGCCGACAACAACTCGGGAAGCCCCGGTTCGTGGAAGGGCACCTCGCCGCGTCCGAGCCGGTCCACCCGTTCGGCGTCGACGTCGACGCCGAGGACTTGGAAGCCGAGCGCGGCCATGCACGCGGCGTGGGTGGCACCCAGGTACCCGGCGCCGATCACCGTGAGCCGGGGTGGCCGGCTCGAGCTGTCGGGTGGTGGACTGCTCTGCGTCATGCCCTCACCCCCTGGCGGCGCCGACGGTGCCGTCGGCGTGGGTGGCGGACCGGCGGACGGTGCCGGCGATCTCCTCGAGGCGCGGGACGACCTGGTCGACGTGGGGCAGCGCCAGCATCTCCCGCTGCGCGGCCCGCACCCTGCCGGTGGTGGCGTGGTCGGCGAGGAGATCGGAACAGGCGGTGGCGACAGCGTCGGCGGTCTGCTCTGCCACGTGGCGACCGAGGCCGAGCTCCGCGATCCGGTCGGCGTTCACCGGCTGGTCGCCGAACTGCGGGACGACCGCCATCGGCACGCCGGCCCGCAACGACTCCCGGATGCTGTTGTAGCCGCCGTGGGTCACGAAGAGGTCCACGCACTGGAGGAGCAGCGGCTGCGCGATCCCGGTGACGACGTGGACGTTGGACGGCTGGGCCAGGTCCGGGAGCGGTACTCCTCCGGTCGACACGATCGCGGCGCAGTCGAGCTGGCCCAGCCCCTCGATGATGGCGCGCAGCCCCTCGGCGGGATCGGGCATGGGGGCGTCCTCGAGGCCGGGCTGGGGCGGCGCGTCGAGGACCATCGAGAGCGCGGTGCCGACCGCTCCGAAAACCAGTGGGCGGGTGGGGTCGAGTTCGGACACCCAGCGGGGCAAAGCCTCCCGGTCGGCGACGGTGTCGGGCTGCCGGTAGGTGATCGCGGGCGGCACGTCGTGGGTGTTGAAGGTGTAGCGGTGTGGGACGCAGTCCAGCCGGCCGTGCCGGTAGAGCGCGTCCGGGCCCTGCTCGGGGAGGTGCACCTCCCGGCGCCGCCGGTTCAGGTGGTCGACGAGGTCGACCGGGTCGACCAGGTTGCCGCCTCCGCTGGGCACCGACACGTGGGGCACGCCCAGCGCCTCGGCGACGAGCATTCCGGCGCACTCGGTGCCGTCCCGGAGCACCAGGTCCGGGCGGAAGGACTCCGCGATCGGCCGGATGGCGCCGACGTTGCGGGTCACCTGCGGGCCGCCGACGAACTCCCGGATCATCACGGCGGGGTCCCCCAGTTGGGCGAGGGTGATTTCCCCGCTGGCGAGCTGGTCCCGCAGGATCTCCTCGATCGGCCCCAGGGCCGCCCGGACCGGGAAGCTCTCGCCCGCGAAGACGTGGGTGAGCGCGGCGGGCACCACGGCCAGCACCTCGTGCCCGGCTCTGGCCACCGCGCTGGCCACCGGGAGCATGGCTCGGGCGTGGGAGGGGGAACCGGTGACGCTGCACAGCACTCGCACGGAATGGTCCTTTCCTGAGGCGGTCGGCGGCGGGCGGTACGCGGGCAGGGGAGGCCCCCGGGCCCAGATCACGGTCCGGCGGCACGGTTGTGTTGTGGCGTCGAGCTGGCTCGGCCCGTCCCGGGTCGGCAGGATCGGTGCGGGGAGCGCGTTGGCTGGCGTCCAGGGCGTCGAGGGGCCGGTCAGCGATCGGTCAGCCAGAAGTCAGCAACGGATTACTTCACCGAACGTATCCAGTCGACTGCTGACGGTCAATACGCTGATCCCTCGTCGGGGGAGATGTGGATCACACCGACATCATGGTGGGAGGGGTGGCGGGTGGCGGAGGAGGAACCGGGCGCTGCGGTGGAACGAGGTGTCCCCGCCCGCCGGAAGGACGCCGACGCCACCAGGTCGGCGTTGCTGATGGCGGCGGTCCTCCGGTTCGCGCGGGACGGCTACGACCGGACCAGCGTGCGGGAGGTCGCCGCCGACGTGGGGGTGAACCAGGCGCTCGTCTACCGCTACTTCGGATCGAAGGACGCCCTGTTCGCCGAGGTGTCCGCGCACACCTCGGCGATCGGTGAGCTGCTCGCCGGCCCTCTCGACGCCATCGGCCCCGGCCTGGGGGACCTGTTCTCGCGGGAGGGAGAACAGGGCGCTCCCGGCCTCGTGGCACTGCTGCGCTCGCCGGGCAGGGCGCCCGCGATGGAACGGTTGCGCCAGCTGGTCACCGACGACTTCACCCACGGTCTCGCGCGCCGGCTGCCGGGTGAGGACGGGAGGCTCCGCGCCGAACTGGTCGCCGCGCTGCTCATCGGGGTCGGCATGCTCCAGGCGGTCGTGCGGACACCGCAGCTCGGTAGTGGGGACCCCGACCGGGTGCGCGGGCTGGCGGCGGCGCTGGTGCGTCCGCTGGTGGACCCCGGCCCCCGCGACGCCCGGGGAGGTGGGGGCCGGCACGTTCCCGGGCGGGGGAGCAGGTCCTCGCCCGACACCGCCGCGGATACCAGCCCGTCCCGTTGAGAGGTGGTCAAGGGGGCGCGTCCCACCTACCGCCCACCGTCCGCGGCCACCGGTGCCGTCGCCGACTCCGCCGAGGGCGGGCTGGGCGGCGCTGTTCGCCGCCCGGCCGGGACGGGACCGAGCCGGGCGCGCCAGGAAGGTGGGCCACGGGACCCGCTCCCACGGTCCGGCACCGGGTGGGTGGGACGTCCTCGCGGCCCGGTCGCCTCCGGGGCCGGCCCCGGAGGCCTCAGTCGCCCCGACGGACCGGGCCGAGGATCTCCTGCTCCTTCTTGGTGGTGATCAGGCGGAAGGGGCGCCACAGGTTGCGCCCGAGGGCGATCACCCCGTCGTCCTTGAGGTTCGCCAGCTGGTTGACCATCGGCGGGGGGAGGCGCCACATCCGCGCGGCCAACTGGGCCTGGCCCACCGGCAGCCGTTGCATCAGCACCAGGTCCGCCGCGTTGGCCGTACCGGCGGCCTGCGGATGCAGGTACGGCAGTACGTACATCGTCGTCTGCCAGGGAGACCGGGGTGGGAAGAGCTCCTGGGGAACGTGCCCGCCGTCGTGGACCACCAGCAGGGGCCCGTCATCGGTGGGGCGGGGCAGTTCGACCGGCGACAGCCGACGCACCTGCACCAGCGGCACGGGGCGACCGTCCGGGCCCTGCCCGGCGGCGCGCGCCACCGACTGCCAGGCCGCCGGGCGCCCGGTCGCGATGACCACCCACGCTCCGGTCGCCATCGCGCGGAGCGCGACCTGGCGCGCCAGGTACAACCCGCCGACCAGCACGATCCGGGTCGGCGCGGGACGCAGGACCGAGATGGTCAACGGCTCGTTCTTCATGCCGGAACCGAGCACCATGCCACCCCGGTCACCGGCCGGGCTGACCGCGTCGAGCAGCTCGGGTGACACCACGAACTCCGGTGCGACGCCCCGGCCGGAAGGGCCGTAGGCCAGGCGGCTGCTCGTCATGCCGATCCTCCCAGGGGCAGGGTCGCGGCGAGTCCGGCCACCTGGAGGCCTCGCAGCGGGGTGAGCGTGATGTCCAGCTTCTCGCCGAGGGCGTTCAGTTTCCCGTCGGCCGCCTCCAGTTCGGACGGTGTCCTGGCGCTGACCCGGACCAGCCCCCGCAGACCCACCCTGCCGTCCTCCTCGCTCGGCGAGATGGACAGGGTCACCGTCGAGGACAGGGCCCGCACACCGGTGAGGGCGTTGATGTTCCTCATCCCGCTCTTGCCGGGCCACCGCGTGATGGCGTAGCTCGCGTGCCCCACCCCGCCGGCGGTCACCCCGGTCCAGCGTTCGCGCAGCCCGACCTTCTTGTTGGCACCCGCCACCGACTGGAGGTTGGCGGCGGAGATCCCGGAACGCAACACCTCGTCCACGTCGAGCGGCCGGGTGGTCACTCCTTGCCGCTCCAGTGCGGAGCGGACACGGGAGAGCGCGCCGATCAACGCCCGGTGGGCGCCGACCACGCCTCCCCCTCGCTCGCTGATGGCCTGCTGGCAGCGCCTGGGGTCGAGCCGGACGGCGACCCAGGTGGTGCGGCGGGCGGCGGCCGGCAGCGGGCCGAGCACCTCGAGGTAGGAGTTGAGCGCGGGCGAGTTGGGCGGTAGGGCGGCGCTGCCGGGGTAGCAGTGCCAGATCACCTTGATCGAGTCGAGGATGACGCCGCGGTCCTCCAGGCAGGGCGTCAACGCGCCCAACGGCAGGTTCGGCGCCGCGCCGACGTGGGTGACCAGGGCGGGGGGCGGTTCGACGAGCAGCACGGCGGTCCAGGTGCCGTCGTGCATCGCCAGTCCGACCTGGCCGCGTTCGTGGTCGGTGCCCTGCGCCACCACCAGGTCCGGCAGGGCGAGGCGGAGCAACGACACCCGGGCGTCCTCGGGACCGGTCACGGGCTTGTCGTCGAGCCGGACCTCCTCGTCGTCGTCGCGGGCCGGTGGGTGGGCCACCCTGGTGTGCGACCGGACGGCGTAGCCGAGGGTCAGCTTCGTCCACTGGGTGAGCCAGCGCCCCTTCCAGCGGGTGAAGGCCACGACCAGCGCGACGAGCAGCACCCCGGCGGAGGCCGGCCAGAGACTGGTGCTGACCGCCAGCAACAGCAGTCCCACGGCCAGCCCGACCTCGAGGACCACGACGTTGGTCACCGGCAGTGGGCCGAGGCTGGCGCCCGTCGCCCGCCGTCGCGCGCTGCCGACCCGCGCCGTCGGCGGCGCCGCTGGCGGCGACGGTTGCGGCCGCCGGGGCTGGGCAGGGCTGGGTGTGGTCACGCTCATCCGTTCGGTCTCTCCCCCTCGCTGATGCAAGACGGCGGATTGTCGGCGGGGGCCGCGCCCGCCCGGCGCCCTTATCGGGAAACGGCGCCACAGTCGTGCTGCTGCCCGCTATCCTGCCGAACGGTACCGTGGACTAGGGAGCTATAGGCCGCAAATGCCCTCAACACCTACCACCAAGTCCCAGGTTCAGGCTTACCGCTTCGTCCTCAGGCGAATGCAGTCGGCGCTGGTCCGCAAGGACGCGGTGATGCTGCACGATCCGATGCGCACCCACCAGCGCTCCGTGGTGGCGGGGATGGCGCTCGCCGCCGTGGCGCTGCTGGGTTTCCTGATCTTCGGTGTCATCTCGCCCAAGGCGAGTCCACCGAGCGCCGGTGAGATCGTGATGGCGCAGCCCTCTGGCGGTATCTACGTCGCCGTGGAGCAGAACAACGCGCTCCAGCTGATCCCCATGATGAACATGGCCTCGGCGCAACTGCTCCAGATGCGGATGCAGGGCGGCGCGTCCGCCGGGCTGCCCGAGCCGTCGTTCGTCAGCGACGACGTGCTGGCCGACATCACCATCGGCAGCCAGCTGACCGGAATCCCCGGGGCACCGGAGAAGATGCCCGATTCGGAGCGGCGGATCGATCCGCTGTGGACGGTGTGCGACTGGGCGTCCTTCGACGACAGCCTGGCGAACCCGGCCGCCTCGGCATCCGTGGAGACCTCGGTGCTCGCCGGCGTGCACGACCTGCCGGGCCGGGCGCTCGCCGAGGACGAGGTGGTCGTCGCCCGTTCCGAGGCCGACGGCGAGATGTGGGCGATCTACCGCCCGGATGACACCCGCGCCGGGTCGCGTGCCGTGGTCCGCGCCTGGGTCGACCCCAACCACCAGGTCAACCAGGCGACGCTGGCCTCGGGGCTGCGTGAGCCGCACCTGATGACCGAGGCGTTGCTGAACAGCATCCCCACCGTCGACGACTACGCGGCCCCGGACATCCCGGACCAGGGGCTCCCCGCCGACCGGGAACTCGTGCTGCCCGACGGCAACGCGGCGGGGATCGGCACCGTGGTGGCCGCGTTGGACGCGTCCGGGCAGGGCCGGGACTACTACGTCGTGCTCAACAGCGGGTACCAGGACATCCCCGAGGGCGTCGCGGAGCTCATCCGCTGGTCGCAGGGACAGGCCCAGGCGGAGGTGCCGCTGGTCGAACGGGTGGACATCACCCGGCTCGGCGCGGCCGCGGATGCCGACCTCGTCGAGATCCGCGACCTGCCGAGCCGTCCGCTGCGACCGGTCCCCTACATGGAGAACCCGGTGACCTGCTTCGCGTGGAACGGTTCGGACGACCGGGAGCGCACCGAGCTGCGGGTCGGTGAGGACATCGAGTTGCGGGGCGCGGACGCGGCGGAGGACGACCCGCTGTTGGAACGGGTGCGGTTGGGCGCCGACAACGCGGCGGACTACTTCTTCATGCCACCGGGGAACGCGGCCGTCGTCCGCAGCACGACCTCCGAGGGCAGCTTCCAGAGCGGACCGATCCACTTCGTGTCCGACCGGGGCGTCCGGTACGCCATCCCGGACATGCTCCACGTCACGGCACTGGGGCTGTTGCCGGAGGGCAGCACCCTGCCGCCCGCCCCGGAACCGATCCTGCGTCTGCTGCCGGCGGGCCCCCGGTTGGACCAGAACAACGCCGACCTGGTGTTCGACTACGTCCCCTTCGACGAGAGCGGTGACCGCCGGCTCGAGGTCGAGGAGGGCGCCGGCGAGTACGCGCCCGACCCGAACGCCCCCGGGGACGGGTGGTTCGAGGGCTTCCCCCAGGACGGCTGACGGCTGGTGGGGCACGGATGGCGGCGGTCCGGGAACTTCCGGGCCGCCGCCGGCGTCTCATCGGCCGAACGGCCTCGTCCGGAGTGCGCGCCGCGCCACGGCCGGACACACACCCACGGCCGTCGTGCTGACGACGAGCATCCAGGGAGCCCGACGTGGCAGACATCAGCATCGACCCGGAGTGGGTCACCGACTACGCGCGTCGGCTGGAACGCGTCTCCGAGGACCTCGGCGAGGTCGGTCAGACCGTCCACGTGGACGGGGTGGGCGCGGAGACCTTCGGGGAGCTGGGTGTCGAGGTCGGCACCGACACCGCGTACGCCGAGGTGTGTGACCACCTCGACTCCCAGCTGGCCCGGGGGCGCGAGGTGCTGCTGGCCGCCTCGGTGGCGCTGCGGAACGTGGCCCGCGTCCACCTGGCCCACGACGAGGACAGCGCGGCGGCACTGAACCGCTCCGGCGCCGATTCGGCCTGACCCGCACAGGGAGTTGCCCGTGTTCCCCGACCGCTACTCCGCCGACCGCGCCGGCACACCCGACGGCCCGGCCTTCGCCCGCTCCCCGGGGATCGGGGACACCCGTGCCCCGGGGGACCGTCCACCGTGGCTCCCCGAGGAGGCGGCCGTTGGGGGCCCGGACGGTGACCGGCTCGCCGGGGACGCCGCCGGACACCTGGGCTTCCTGTCCTGGATCTCCGACCAGCTCGGGGTGCCGGACCCGGTGCACGAGTACTTCGGCCCCGTGGTCGGTCGCTGGAGCGACATGCACGAGCAGGCCGAGCACTGGCGGGTCGCCGCCCGGCGGGTCGAGGAGCTGGCCGAGGAGGCGGCCGGCCCCCTCGGTGGCCTGGACGAGGCGTGGACCGGGGAGGACGCCGACTCGTTCGTCGAACACGTCCAGGAGGTGGTCCGCGCCGCGAACGCGATGGCGGACACCATGATCGCCGTCGCCGACGCCTTGGACGTGACGGCGGACGCGATCCGGCAGCTCGTGCGGGACATGGTCGAGGTGCTCGCGGGCAGCGCGGACTCCGTGTCGGAGGCGTTGACCGTCCCGGTCGCCGGCGAGGAGCGGGCCCGCGACCACCTGGTCACGATGCGCGAGCCGCTGCTGGAGCTGTTCGAGGCGGTCCGGGAGGTGCTACGCGCGCTGGTCGGCCTGTGCTCGGGGCTGGGTGGCGACACCGTCTTCTCCGATCTGCGCATGGCGCACGTCTTCCCGGAGGACGACTGGACCTTCGACGTGCCCTCCGGCCCGGGGGGCGGTGCCCCTGGCGCGGTCGACGTGGCGGGCGCGGGCGCTGGCGGGGGTGGTGGCGCGCCCGGCGGCGGAGGCGGTGGGGTGCCCTCGGGCGGTGGCGGTCCCGGTGCCGGCTCGGTGGGGGCGGCACCCGAGTCCGATCGGCCGGTGCAC
>NZ_AGVX02000176.1 GCF_000239155.1 Actinoalloteichus spitiensis RMV-1378 | reverse complement strand
GGCGGGCGAACCCCAGCCGCCGTTGCAGGTCGACGAAGAGCCGCAGCACGCTGGCCTGCACCGACACGTCCAACGCGCTGGTGGGTTCGTCGGCGATCAGCAGTTTCGGCTCCAGCGCCAGTGCCCGCGCGATGCTGACCCGCTGCCGTTGCCCGCCGGACAGTTCGTGCGGGTACCGGCCGTGCATGTCGGCGCGCAGGGACACGCTCTCCAACAGCTCGGCGACCCGGTCCCGCAACCGCGCCCCCCGGCTCACCCGGTGCATCCGGAGCGGTTCCGCGATGGACTCGCCGATCGTCATCCGGGGGTTCAGCGAGGAGGCGGGGTCCTGGAACACGATGCTGAAGTCGCGGCGCAGCGGGCGCAGCCGCCGCGCCGACAGGGCAGTGATGTCGTGCCCTGCGACCCGCACGGTGCCCGAGGTCGGCCGCTGGAGGCCGGCGGCGCACCGGCCGACGGTCGACTTCCCCGACCCCGACTCCCCGACGAGTCCGACCACCTGGCCGGTACCCACGGTCAACGACACCTCCCGCACCGCCCGCACCTGCTGGTACTCGACGACCAGGTCCCGCAGTTCCAACGCCGGCGGGGCCTCCACCGCGCCCCCGGTGCCGGCCCGACCACCGGAACGAGGTGTGGTCACCGCCGGCGTCCCCACCGGTGCCGTCGCCCCGGGCTCGTCCTCGGTGCTCCCGGAGGTGGGAGGCGTTCCGCTCCCGGTCGGCTCCGGGGCGGACGGCGATGTCCGCTCCACGTCCGCCGCCCCCGGTCCGTCCGCCGCCGGTCGCCCGAGGTGGGGGACGGCGGCGAGGAGGGTCGCGGTGTACTCGTGGCGGGGGGAGGTGAGGACCTGGCGGACATCACCCCGCTCGACGACCTGCCCGCCGCGCATCACCACCACCCGGTCGGCGATGTCGGCGACGACGCCCATGTCGTGGGTGATCAGGACGATCGCGGTGCCCAACCGCCGGCAGAGGTCGCGCAGCAGGTCCAGGATCTCGGCCTGCACCGTGACGTCCAGGGCTGTGGTCGGTTCGTCGGCGACCAGCACCCTCGGGTCGCAGGCCACCGCCATCGCGATCATGACCCGTTGCCGCTGCCCGCCGGACATCTGGTGGGGGTAGGAGTCGAGACGGCGACCCGGCTCGGGGATACCGACGAGCTCCAGCAGTTCCCGAGCCCGTTCGCGCGCCGCCGCCCTGGACAGGCCGCGGTGCTTGCGGAGCACCTCCGCCAACTGCCACCCCACGGTGAACACCGGGTTCAGCGAGGTCATCGGCTCCTGGAAGATCATCGCGATCTCGTTGCCCCGGAGGTCCCGCAACCGGCGCTCGGACATCCCGACGAGTTCCTCACCGGCGAGGGTCGCCGAACCCGTGACGGTGGCGCCCGGGGGGAGCAGTCCCAACAGGGACATCGCGCTGACGCTCTTCCCGGAACCCGACTCCCCCACGACGGCGAGCACCTCACCCGGGCGCACGTCGAACGCGACACCGGTGGTGGCCTGGACGGGTCCGTCCTCGGTGCGGAACCCGACGGAGAGGTCGGTCAGCCGCAGCACCGGCTCCACCTCCGCCACCCCCTGGTGACCGCTTCCACTGGTTGTCCTGCTCATCGGCGGTGTCCCTTCGGGTCCAGTGCGTCACGCAGCCCGTCGCCGAGCAGGTTGAACGCCAGCGTGGCCGCGACGATCACCAGTCCGGGGAACAGGGCGAGCCAGGGTGCCTGCGCGAAGAACGGCTGGGCGCTGGAGAGCATCACACCCAGCGACGGTGTCGGCGGCTGCACGCCCAGCCCCAGGAACGACAGCACGGCCTCGCCGAGGATCGCCGCCGGAATGCCCACCGTCACCTGGATGAGCAGGGCGTTGACCGAGTTCGGCAGGATGTGCCGGAACAGGATCACGCCGTCGTGGGCTCCGCCGGCGACGGCGGCGTCGATGTAGTTCTCGTTGGCCAGCCGCAGCGTCTCCCCGCGCATCACCCGGATGATGTTGGGAACCTGGGAAACCCCGATCGCGATCGCCGCGTTCAGCAGCGAGGGCCCCAGGATCGCGGCCAGTCCGACCGCCAGCACCAGGAACGGGAACGCCAGCATGGTGTCGGTCAGCCGGGAGACGACCGGGTCGACGAATCGCCGGTAGTAGCCGGCGGCCAGGCCGAGCGGGACCGCGACGACGACGGCGAGCAGGACCGCGAGGACGCCGACGAACAGGGAGGACCGCAGGCCGAACAGGACGCGGGAGAGCTGGTCCCGACCGAACTCGTCGGTGCCCAACCACGCCGCCGCCGACGGCTGTTCCCGGAGGCGGTCGAAGTCGACGGCGGCCGGGTCGGCCGGTGCGAGCAGCGGCGCGAAGGCCGCGGCGAGCACCAGCAGGACCACCAGGACCAGGCCGACCATCCCGGCGGGGTTCCGGCGCAGCCTGCGCAGCGCCCTCCCGCGTTGGCCCCTGCCGGCTCCGGTACCGGAGGCCGGGGTCGTGGCGTTGACGTCGGTCGTCATCGTGCGCCTCCCTGCACCCGGATCCGCGGGTCGACCACCGAATACAGCAGGTCGACGACGAGGTTCACCAGGATGTATCCGACGGCGGTGACCATCACGGTCGCCTGGATCACCGGGAAGTCCCGGGTGAAGACGGACTCGACCATGAGCCGCCCGAAGCCGGGCAGCACGAAGATCTGCTCGGTCACCACGGTCCCCGAGATCAGCGCGCCGAGTTGCAGACCGAGGATCGTGAGCACGGTGATCAGGCTGTTCCGCAGCGCGTGGGCCACCACTCGGCGTGGGGTCATGCCCTTGGCCCGCGCCGTGCGGACGTAGTCCGAACCCAAGGCCTCGATCATCGACGACCTGGTCTGGCGGAGGATGATCGCGGCGAGACCGGTGCCGAGGACGATCGCGGGCATCACCATGCTGGCGAGGTTGCCGGCCGGGGACTCGAGGAACGGCACGTACCCGGAGGCCGGCAGCCACCCGAGTGCGACGGCGAAGACGAGGATCCCCATCAGGCCCAGCCAGAAGTTGGGCACGGACAGCCCGAGCAGCGCGACCCCGTTGGCGAGCCAGTCGGTGGGCCGGCCCTGTCGGACGGCGGCGGCCACCCCGGCGAGCACGCCGACGAGCGCGGCGACGAGCAGGCTGAGCGCGGCCAGTTCGAGGGTGGCCGGCAGCCGGGTGAGGATGGTCTCCGACACCGGCATGCCGGTGCGGATCGACTCACCGAAGTCCCACCGCAGCATCTGACCGACCCAGGTGAGGTACTGGATCGGCCAGGCCCGGTCGAAGCCGTACTGCTCGTTGATCGCGGCCACGGTCTCCGGCGAGGGGTCGTCGCCGGCGAGGAGCAGCGCCGGGTCACCCGGCATCGCCCGGACGCCGGCGAAGATCACCACGGAGACCAGGAACAGCGTGACCAGGGACTGGAGCAGCCGGTTCAGCAGGTAGCGTCCCATGTCAGCCCTCACCGTCCTCGGCGACGTACCCGGCCTCCCGGAAGCGCATCAACCCGTCCGGGTAGACGCGGACACCGGCGAGGTCGGTGGTGTGCGCGGCGTAGAGGCGTTCCCGGTACAGGTAGATGATGTTGTTGAAGTCGCGCAGTTTCGGTACGAGTTCGGAGTACAGGTCCCGACGGCGCTCGGGGTCGGTCTCCTCGGCGGCCTCGCGGATCAGCTCGTCGGTCTCCGGCGTGTAGTGGCCGCTGTAGTTGTTCGCGCCGCTGCGGACGTGGAAGGACCCGATGTTGCCGTCCGGGTCGGGTCGACCGGACCAGCCGGAGATGTAGGTCTGGAAGTTCCCGGACTGGGCCTCGGCGATGCTGGCGGCGAACTCGGTGGGGCGCAGGCGGACCTGGAAGCCCGCCTCGGCTGCCATCGCCTGGATGACCTGCCCCAGCCGCAGGGTGAGCGGCTCGTTGCTGATCATCAGTTCGACGGGGAGCGGGGTCTGGACCCCGGCCTCGGCGAGCAGTTCCCTGGCCCGTTCCGGATCGTGCTCCGGGCAGGCCTGGGTTTCCTCGGTGGCGAACTCGCTGGAGGGCGGGATCGGTCCGCAGGCGGGTTGGTGCAGCCCGCTGAAGACGACCTCGTTGATGGTGTCGCGGTCCAGGGACAGCGCCAGCGCCTCCCGGACCCGGGGGTCCTCGGCGAGCGGTCCCTCGACCTGCCCGGGTTCGGCGGTGTTGCCGTCGGTGTTCATCACGTTGACGCTCATGCCCATGTACTGGATGGAGGGCTGGTTGAGCAGGATGATGTCGTCCTCGTTGGACACGGCGGGCAGGTCGTCCGGGGAGACCTTCCACATCGCGTCGAGTTGGCCGGACCGCAGGTTCGCCAACCTGATGGTCGGATCGGGGATGGGCCGGTAGACGATGCGGTCGAGGTTGACCAGGTCGGCGTCGTAGTAGTGCTCGCTGCGTTCGACCACGATCCGGTCCTGCGCCACCCGTTCGACGACGTGGAACGGTCCGACGCAGACGGGGGCCTGCCCGAAGTCGTCCGCGAGTTCGTCGAGCGCCGTCGGGGACAGGATCATGCCGGCGCGGTCGGCGAGCATGGAGGTGAGGGGCGCGTAGGGGCGGTGGAGCCGCAGCCGGACGGTGTCGTCGTCGACGACCTCGACGGAGTGGACGCTCTCCAGCTCGGTGGCCCGGCGGGACGCGGGCAGTTCCCGGTGCCGGTCCAGGCTCCGCTTCACCGCGTGGGCGTCGAGCTCGGTGCCGTCGTTGAACAGCAGACCGCGCCGCAGCGGGATGGTGACCTCGAGCCCGTCGTCGGAGATCTCGGGGAGGTCGGCCGCCAGCTGCGGGACGATCTCCAGGTTCTCGCCGACATCGAAGAGCTTCTCGCACACGCTGGTGTAAACCTGGCGACCGACGAGGGTGCTGGACAGCGTGGGGTCGAGGATGTCGGGGTCGGCGTCGAGCGCCACCGAGATCTCCCCGCCCTTCCTGACGGGCAGGTCGACTCCGCTGCGTTCCTCGTTGACCACCGTCTGCGGCTCCACCAGCGGAGCGCAGCCGGCGAGCACGAGTCCGGCCGTGACGACGACCCCCAGGGTCCGCCATCGTCCGGGACGCCCGTTCGGGCTTGACCAGGGCACGCGCCCCTCACCTCACCTTCCGTTTCCTGTTGCCTGTTCTCCGCCGGTCAGCGCCCCACCGCGTAGCCCTGCATACCCCGGGGGTTGCCGCCGGCGAGCAGCACACCGGTCTCCGGGTCCCGCGCCACGGCGCACAGCCGGCCCTCGGACCAGGGACCGCCGACGGTCACGTCGTGGCCCCGGCGGCGGAGCTCGGCGATGGCCGCCTCACCGAGGCGGGATTCGACGGTGACGCTGCCGGGTCGCATCCCCCGGGGGTAGAAGGAGCTGGGGAAGCTGTCGGTGTGCCAGTTGGGTGCGTCGATGGCGCCCTGGAGGTCCAGGCCACCCCGCACCGGCCGTCGCAGCGCGACGGCGAGGAAGAAGTGCAGGCTCCACTGGTCCTGCTGGTCGCCACCGGGTGTGCCGAAGGCCATCACCGGCTCACCACCCCGCAGGGCGAGGGAGGGGGTGAGGGTGGTGCGGGGCCGCCGCCCGGGTGTCAACGAGTTCGGCAGTCCCGGTTCCAGCCACGCCATCTGGAGGCGGGTCCCGAGGGGGAACCCGAGGCTGGGGACGACCGGGTTGGACTGGAGCCAGCCGCCGCTGGGCGTGGCGGCGACCAGGTTGCCCCACCGGTCGACGACGTCGAGGTGGCAGGTGTCACCCCTGGTGACACCGGTGTCGGCGACGGTGGGTTCCCCCACGCCCGCTCCGGCGTCTCCGGCGGCGACGTCGGGCACCCCGGCGGCGACCTTGCGCACGTGCTCGCCGAGGACCGGCCGGCGGCCGCCCGGGCTGCCGGGTCGCAGTTCGAACGAGGCGGTCTCACCGACGAGGGCGCGACGTTCGGCGTTGTACCCGGGTGAGAGGAGCTCGGCCAGGGGCACCTCGGCGGCGTCGCCGTACCAGGCCTCGCGGTCGGCCATCGCGAGTTTGGTGCCTTCGACGAGGACGTGGTGGTAGTCCGGGCCGTCGTAGGTGAGGTCCTCGGGCAGCAGCGCGAGCTGTTGGAGGAAGGCGGGGCCCTGGCTCCAGGGTCCGGCCTTGCAGACGGTCCACCCGTTCCACTCGTGGCTGACGGGGTCCTCGTAGCCGACCTCGAAGGCGGCGAGGTCGGAGCCGGTCAGCACGCCGCTGTGCCGTTCTCCCGAGCTGTCCATGGTGGGGATGGCGGCCTGCTCGGCCAGTGCCTCGGCGATGAAGCCCTCCCGCCACACGCGGCGGGCCGCCTCGATCTGGGTTTCCCGTTCGGTGCCGGCCGCCTCCGCCTCGGCCACCAGCCGGCGCCAGGTCGCGGCGAGGGCGGGGTTGCGCAGCAGCTCGCCGGGACGGGGCGCCCGGCCGCCTCGCAGGTAGACCTCGGCGGAGGTGGTCCATTCGGTCTCGAAGAGCTCGCGGACCGTCTCGACGGTGGCGCCGACCCGGTCGACCGCCGGGTGGCCGTGCTCGGCGTAGCCGATCGCGTACTTCAACACGTCGGCGAGCCCTCGGGTGCCGTGGTCGCGCAGCAGCACCATCCAGGCGTCGAAGGCGGCGGGCACGGCGGCCGCCAGCGGTCCCGTTCCTGGTACCAGGTCGAGGCCGAGGGACGTGTAGTGCGCGATGGTCGCTCCCTGGGGAGCGGGGCCCTGGCCGGCGAGGACCCGCGGTCGCCCACCGGCGGGCGCGAGGATGATCGGCACCTCGCCCGCGGGGCCGTTGAGGTGTGGTTCGACGACGTGGAGCACGAAACCCGCCGCCACGGCGGCGTCGAAGGCGTTCCCACCGTCCTCGAGCACGGCCATCGCGGAGGCCGAGGCGAGCCAGTGGGTGGAGGACACCATGCCGTGCGTGCCCTGCAGCGTCGGTCTCGTCGTGAACACCTGGTCGGCTCCTTCGTGGTGCGGGGGTGGGGGGTGGCTGGTCCACCAGGGCGCGAATCCGTCCGGTCGTGGGCGGGGTCCGCGTCGTCGAGCATCGCCGGAACGCCCCCGCCAAGAACAGGGGTGGGTTCGGGCTCCGACGACGGTGCCGGTGCCCGTCGGGTCGCGACGGCGTCGGCGCCTCGCCCGGTCGGGCATGGTCGTGCCCTCGGGACGTCCTCGTCCGCCGCGTCGGTCGCCGTTCGCCTCCGGGTGGGCGGCGAACGCGCCGGCCGGTCGGCGTCGCGGGCCACTGGAACCGTGCGCGGGGTCTCCGATCACGTGTTCCCACATCCCGTAGCGGATTCGACACCGACTGGATTGGTACATTGGTAGGACCAGTTGGCGAGCGAGCGTACTCCACATCGGGGCGGTTCCGAAGAGCCAACAGCAGACGGATCACCGACCTGCCAGCGCTCTGTTACGGCGAGGTTGCGCCGCGCGGGAGGACGGTAGCGTCCGGGGCCACCGGTCAACCCTGGGGAGCGTGAGGATGGACTGGCACCGCCTGCGGCGACCGAGCCTGTCGAGGCCGGACACCCTGGCCATCGACATCGAACGGCTGATCCTGACCGGCAGTCTGCGACCGGGCGACCGGGTCCCGGCGGAGCGCGAGCTGGCCGCGGCCCTGGGTGTGTCCCGGGGTTCCGTCCGCGAGGCACTGCGGGACCTGGCCTCGCGGGGGCTGGTCGCCCGGCGTCCCGGCTCCGGCACCGTGGTCCTGGACCCGACCGCGAGCCGCTTCGGGGAGGTGTTGGCCTCGGGCCTGGACGCCGACCGGATCGAGCTGCTCCAGGTCATGGAGGTGCGGGCGTGCGTGGAGCCGCCGGTGGCGGCGCGGGCGGCGCTGCGGGCCACCCCGGCCAACGTCGCCCAGCTCGCGGGTCTGGTGGACGAGATGACCCGGGACCCCACGCCCGCGGGGTTCGCCGATCTCGACCGCACCTTCCACCGGGCGATCGCCCAGTACACGCACAACCCGCTGCTGGTGCGACTGCTGGACCGCGTCCACGAGATCACCGAGGCGAGCAGGGACGAGTCCCTCGTGTCGGCGGCGCGGCGCCGGTCCTCCATCGAGGAGCACCGGGAGATCCTGCGGGCGATCGAACGGCACGATCCGGAGGGCGCGAGCGCCGCCACCGCCGCCCACATCGACTCGGTGCTGCGCCGGATCACCGCCAACGCCGGGGATGCCGACCCGGTGCCGTCCGGCTCCTGACCGGCGAGGAGGTCGCACGGGGACGCGGGCGCCCTGCGCACCGCGCGGGTCCGACCGGTGACCGGTGTGGGTCACCGGCCCGTTCGTCGGGACGCGTCACCGCCGCTGCGGTGGGGCGGACGCTCCGCCGCCTCCCCGGAGGACCCCGGGCGAGCGGGTGACCGTCCGCCGGCGGAACGGCGGCCGGATGTGGGTGGTGGGCCGGTGAGCCGTGGCCGGGTGGTGGTCGGAGCGCCCGCACCGGTAGCGTTAGTTTCATTTGCCACTGAAGCGGCGAATTAGATTGATGGTTTCGGACCCCCTCCCCTGGGACGGCCCGCTCCAGCGCGTCCGGCCAGCGCGAACCGACCACCGCGTCCCGGCGCCCGGAACGCGCCGCGCGCGAGCCGCCCTGGGCGGGCAGCGGCGGCGGCGACGTCCTCGGTGG
>NZ_AGVX02000177.1 GCF_000239155.1 Actinoalloteichus spitiensis RMV-1378 | reverse complement strand
GTCCGCCACCTCGGTGGGGGCGGCACCCGAGTCCGATCGGCCGGTGCACGCCGGGGGCACCAGCGGTGTCGCCGCCGCCCCCGGTGACGCGGTGGCCGGTCAGCAGACCGCCGGTGGCGGGCAGGCCGGCCAGGGCGGCCGGGGGATGGGCGGTGGCACCATGATGGGCGGCGGGATGATGGGCGGCGGTGCACAGCAGAACCAGGGGGACCAGGAGCGGAAGAACCAGTCGCGCATCATGTCCGACGCCTCGGAGCTGTTCGGCGAGCCGGAGGCCACGGTGGCGCCGGTCATCGGGGAGGACGGCTGAGGCCGGCTGAGGACGGTGCCGGTGGCGGGTCCTGGTGCCCGGCGGCTCCCACCGGCGTGCCCGGCCCGCCCGCCCCGGTCCTGGCCGGCTCAGCCGGCGTCCGGCCCGGTGAAGTCGAGCAGGACCTTGCCGGACCTGGCGGCGTCGGCCGCCGTCGCCAGTGCCTCCGCCAGCTGGTGCACCGGGAGGACGTGTGAGACGACGCCCTCGGTGGGCAGCGAGCCGTCGGCGAGGGCGTCGAGCACCGCCGTCATCTCGTCGTGGAACCGGAAGGAGCCCGCCACCGTGATCTCCCGGCTGATGAGGCTGGCGACGGGGGCGGGGATGTCGCCGGCGGGCACCAGGCCGAGCAGCGTGAGGTGCCCGCCCCTGCGCAGCCCGGAGGCGGCGGCCGCGAGCCCGGCCGGGCTCCCGGAGGACTCGATGGCCACGTCGACGCCCAGCGCGGCCACCGAGGCCAGGTCGGTCGCCACGATCGTCCTGGTCGCTCCCAGCCCCTCGGCGACGCCGAGGGGGCGGTCGTGCAGGTCGGTGACGATGATCTCGGCCGCGCCGGCGCGGGCCAGCGCGGCCACGACCAGCGCGCCGATGGGGCCGGCGCCGGTGACGAGCACCCGCCTGCCCCGGACCTCCCCGCTGCGGGCCACCGCGTGCCAGGCGACGGAGGCCGGCTCGGCGAGGGCCGCCGTGCGCGGGGGGAGGCCGGCGGGCAGCGGGAGCAGCCGAGCCGCCGGCAGGACGCGCAACGCGGCGAAACCGCCGTCGGTGTGGGGGTGGCGGGCGGCGCTGCCCAGGTAGGTCGTCCTGGGGCAGATGTTCTCCCTGCCCTCGGCGCACCGGTCGCAGCTCCCGCACGGGCTCGCGGGGTGGACCGCGACCGGCGTCCCGACCGCCGGACCGCTGCCGTCCACCGCCGCGCGTTCCACGTGGCCGACGACCTCGTGGCCCAGCACCATCGGGGAGCGCAGCACGGACTCACCGGCCGCGCCGTGCCGCCAGTAGTGCAGGTCCGAGCCGCAGATGCCGCCGTAGGCGATGCGGACGACGGCCTCGCCCGGCCCCGGTTCGGGCAGCGGGACCCGGTCAAGGCGTACGTCGTTTGCGGCGTGGGCGACCACGGCGAGCGTGTCCTGGGGGTGGGGAACGAGTGGCACGGTGCGTCCTTCCGGGCGGAGGGGGAGGGCCTGGTGGGGTGGGGCGGCCCCGGGCGGCCCGGGACCGCGTTCCGGCCGCTGGTCGGGCCGGAACGGCTCGCCGCCGGGGAGCTCAGACGACGGAGGTCATGCCGCCGTCGACGAAGATCACCTGGCCGTTGACGAAGTCGGAACCCGAGCCGGCCAACCACACGGCCGGGCCCACCAGGTCCTCGATGCGGCCCCAGCGGCCGGCCGGGGTGCGCCCCGTGATCCAGCTGGTGAACTCCTCGTCCGCCACCAGTGGGGCGGTCAGCTCCGTCTCCACGTAGCCGGGGGCCAGGCCGTTCACCTGGATGTCGTAGGCCGCCCATTCCGCGCACATCGCCCGCGTGAGCCCGGCCAGGCCGGCCTTCGCCGCCGCGTAGGGGGCGATCGACGGCCTGGCCAGGGCGGTCTGGACGGAGCAGATGTTGATGATCTTCCCGCGCCGACGGGCCACCATCCGGCTGGCGACGGAACGCCCGACGAGGAAGGCGCTGGTCAGATCCGTCCGCAGCACCGCATCCCAGTCCTGGGGGGCGAGCTCGAGCATGGGCTGCCGGTGCTGGAAACCCGCGTTGTTCACGAGGATGTCCACCGGCCCCACCTCGGACTCCACCGCCGCCACCGCCTCGTCCACGGCCGAGGCGTCGGTGACGTCGAAGGCGCTCGTCCGCAGCCGGTCCGAACCGACCCGCGCGCCCAGCTCCGCCGCCGTGGCGGCCAGGCGTTCGGCGTTCCGCCCGTTGAGCACCACGGTGGCCCCGGCCTCGGCCAGGCCCGCCGCCACTGCCCGGCCGATACCTCGACTGGATCCGGTGACCAGCGCGATCCGGCCGGTCAGGTCGAACAGGGCGTGGGACATCGACGTCTCCTCGGTCATGGTCGCGGGGTGGTGGGTGGGAGGTGGGGCCGGGGGCTAACCGACCAGGTAGATCACGGAGGCGAGGCCGAACCCGGTGAAGGCCATCAGGGTCTGGATCACGGTCCACGTCTTCAGGGTGGTCTTGACGTCCATGCCCAGGAACCTCCCGACCAGCCAGAAGCCCGAGTCGTTGACGTGGCTGGCGATGACGGAGCCGGCCGCCAGGGCCAGCACCAGGGCTGCCAGCTGGACGGAGCTGAGGTCGGTCATCGTGTCCACCACCGGTTGGACGACGCTGGCCGCGGTGGTCAGGGCGACCGTCGCGGAACCCTGCGCCAGCCGCAGCGCGCTGGCGATGACGAAGCCGGCGAGGATCACCGGCATCCCGAGTCCCTCCAGGCTCTCCGCCAGGGCGTCACCCGTTCCGCTCGCCCGGAGCACCGCGCCGAACATCCCGCCGGCGCCGGTGATGAGGATGATCGAGCAGATCGGGCCGAAGGAGCTGTCGACGATGCTCTCGGTCTCCCGGCCCGGCCTGCGGCGGCGGACGCGCAGCAGGTAGATGGCCAGCAGCACGGTGATGAGCAGGGCGACCGGCGTCTGCCCGACGGTCCGCACGGCCAGCACCCAGCCCGCCTCGGGGTCGACCACACCGGCGACGCCCAGGGCGTCCAGACCGGTGTTCGCGAAGATGAGGACCAGCGGGAGCAGCAGCAGGAGCAGGATCGTCCACAGGGCCGGCGGATCGGCCTCGTCCTCCTCGGACGCGGTGCCGAGGATGTCCGGGACGGGCAGGACCAGGCGCCGCCCCATGATGCGGCCGTAGAGGTAGCCGGCCACGTACCAGGTGGGGATCGCGATGACGAGCCCGAACAGCAGCACCAGGCCGATGTCCGCCCCCAGGAACCCGGTGGCGGCCACCGGGCCCGGGTGCGGCGGGACGAAGATGTGCATCACCGAGAACGCGGTCGCGGCGGGGAGCCCGTAGAGCAGCACCGAGCCGCCCAACCGGCGGGCCACGGTGAAGATCACCGGCAGCATGACGACCAGGCCGGCGTCGAAGAAGATCGGGAAGCCGAAGAGCAGCGACGCGACGCTCAGCGCGAGGGGCGCGCGGTTCTCGCCGAAGAGGCGGAGGAGGCGGTCCGCGAGTACCTGGGCCCCGCCGCTGATCTCCAGGAGCCGGCCGAGCACCGCGCCGAGGCCGACGAGCAGCGCGACGGAACCGAGCGTCGAACCGAAGCCCTCGGTCATGGTGGGCACGACCTCGCCCGCCGGGATGCCGGTGGCCACCGCGGTCAGGAGGCTGACCAGCACGAGGGCGAGGAAGGCGTGCAGCCGGACCTTCATGATGAGGAACAGCAGCAGCGCCACCGCGAGCAGCGACACCAGCAGCAGGCCGCCGGTGGGCAGGGCTGGGGTGAAATCGGTGTTCACCGGCGGCCTCCTTCCTCGGCGGTGATGGACCCGGCGGCGCGGTCGACGAGCTCGGCCGGGGGCGCGGCGATGTCCAGCACGACCCCGCTCTCGTCCGCGCCGAGCGGTTCCAGCGCGGCGTACTGGGAGTCGAGGAGGGAGGGCGGCATGTACTCGTGGTGGCGGGCGGCGACCCGCTCCGCGACGAGGGACCGGTCGCCGGCCAGGTGGACGAGGAACAGGTTCGGGGCGTAGCCGCGTACCAGGTCCCGGTAGTCACGCCGCAGGGCCGAGCACGCGACGACGGGGGGTTCGCCCGCGTCGACGCCCTTGGCGATGCGTTCGCCGACGATGCGCAGCCAGGGCAGCCGGTCCTCGTCGGTCAGGGGCTGGCCGGTGGCCATCTTCTCGATGTTCGCTGGTGGGTGCAGTGAGTCGGAGTCGACGAAGGGCCGGTTCAACCGTTCGGCCAGCAGTGCGCCGACCGTCGACTTCCCCGACCCCGAGACCCCGATGACCAGCACTGGTCGCGGCGCCGTTGCCGTCATTGCCTACTCCTATGCTGAGTGGCTGGGTGGACCTACATCAGATGAGTAGCGCAGAGACTAGGCATTAAATCTGATGTAAACAACTCCCTGTGCGAAATAAGTCAGATCACAACTGTGGGTGTTGATCGGATCACCGGCGGCACCGGGGAAGGGCGACGGCGTGGCCTGGGTGAGCCTGCACGACCGGCTGTTGGAGGAACTGGGGCTGGCGGTGACCGGCGGCACCCTGGCGGCCGGGGACCGGGTGTTGCTCGACGAGCTCGCCGACCGGTTCGACGTCTCGCGGTCGGTCATCCGGGAGGTCGTGCGGGTCCTGGAGGCGCTGTCGCTGGTGTCCTCCCGGCGACGGGTGGGCGTCGTGGTCCTCCCGGCGAGCGAGTGGAACCTCTACGACCCCAGGGTCATCCGCTGGCGCCTGGCCGGTGACCAGCGGGCCGACCAGCTCCGCTCCCTCTCGCAGCTCCGGGCGGCGGTCGAACCGGCGGCGGCCGCGCTCGCCGCCAACAACGCCAGCATCGAGGTCGCCGCCGAGCTCATGTCCGTGGCGGGGCGGCTGAGGGGGCTCGGGCGCTCCGGCGACCTCGAGGCCTTCCTCGTGGTCGACATCGCCTTCCACCAGATGATCCTCCGCGGCAGCGGCAACGAGATGTTCGCGCAGCTCTCGGAGGTCGTGGCCGAGGTCCTCACCGGACGGACCCAGTACGGGCTGATGCCCCGCCACCCGGCCGCGGAGGCACTCCAGTTGCACATCGACGTCGCGGACGCCGTCCAGCGCGGCGACGCCCCCGGAGCGCAGTCGGCGATGCTGCGCATCGTCGACCAGGCCGTCGAGGAGCTGGCACCGATCTGGCGGTAGGTACTCCCGGTGCCAGGCGGTCAGGCCGGGGCGGGAGCCCGGACGTGCCCCCTCAGCCGCCCCCGGCTGGTGCGCGGTCCCGCTCCCGGGTGTGGCGCAGCGTCCTGGTGACGAAGACGGTCAGCAGGAGCAGCCCGATGCCGCCGCCGGCACCGGCCACCGCCACGATGGTCGGGGTCCAGTCCCGTTCCTCCAGGTAGTGGACACCGCCGTGGAACAGGGTGCCCGAACTCGGTTCCTCGTCGGGCAGGGTCCGCGTCAGCGCGGCCACCGGGTCCACGACCCCGGTTCCCCACCCGAACGCGACGCCGTTGACACCGCCGGTCTGCTGGGCGGTCCGCTTGATGCGGTCCACGACCTCCATCGCGGAGAGGGCGGGGAAGCGTTCGCGCACCAGCGCGGCGGTGCCGGCCACGTACGGCGCGGCGAAGCTGGTCCCCTGGATGGGCTCCAGGCCGTTGCCCTGGATGTCGAGCATGTTGGCCAGGCCGTCGCCACCTGGCGCGGGGTCCACCGAGGTGACCTCGGTGCCCGGCGCCGCGACGTCGACCCACCAGCCCTGCACCGAGAACTCGGCCAGGGCGCCCGTCCGGTCGGTGGCCCCCACGGCCAGCACCTCGGGAAACGCGCCGGGCAGCGTCATGTGGGTGACGTTGTCGGCGGTGTTCGTCGAGCAGCCGTCGGCCCCGTTGCCCGAGGCGGCCACCACCACCACGTCCCGCACGTGGACCGCGTACTTGACGGCGGCGTGCAACCGCTGGACGTAGGGGGACTCCACGTCGGTGATGGGCTGGCAGGAGGACTGGGAGAGGTTGATGACGTCCACGTCCTGGTTCGCCGCCTGCACGATGGCCCGCGCCATGATGTCGGTGTTGCCGGCGCCCGCGACCTTCTCCTCCTGGGGGATGTCGTCGTTGGCGTCCTGGTAGTAGTTGGAGACGTTGCGGATGCCGACGAGCTCCACTCCCGGGGCGATGCCCCGGAACCGGGAGTCGTTGCCGAAGGGAGCCGCGCCGATCAGGCCGGCGACGATCGTGCCGTGCCCCTCGCAGTCGTAGGTCCCGTCCCTGCCGTCCCGGCCGTCGATGTAGTCGCCGGCCCCGCTGAGCCGGTCGCCGAAGGACGGGTGCCGGTTCACGCCGGTGTCGACGACGGCGACCCGCTGCCCCGCGCCGGTGGCACCCATCCGGGCCAGCTCGTCGAACCGCAGGTAGTCGTGCGCCCAGGACTGCGGCGGCAGTGAGCCGCTCGTGCTCGCCCCCGGGATGATGCAGGCCGTCCGGTGCTCGAACAGCGCCCAGTCGCTGGCCGAGGGCGGCACGCCCGGTGGCGCGGCGGGTTCGACGTCGGGGAACGTCGGCACGTTGCCGTTGAGCCGCCGGTCGGCCTCGGACCTCGGCCGGTCGGGGTCCTCGGTGTCCCCCGCGGCCGGGCCGTCGCCCTCGGGGACCTCCGCGTCGCCCCCGTCCTCCGCGCCCGGCTGCCCCTGGTCGCCCTGGTCGGTGAAGTCCTCGTGCCCGCCGTCCTGGCCGGGGTCCTCGACGCCCTCCCCGTCCTGCTGGTCCTCCTGCGCCACCGCCACACCGGTCAGCAACGGAGCGGTGCTCAGGCTCGGGCCGACGAGCGTCACCACCGCGACCGTCGCTCCAGCGGCGAGCCGCCGGACCGCGCCGCCCGAACGTCGGCTGGCAGCCATCGTCATGTCCTTTCGCCGCACCCGCGATGTCCTCCCGTCGGAGTCGCGGCCGTCACCACTCGATCTGGATCAACTGGCGGAAGGTCGTGTACAGCTCCATCACGGCCAACGCGACCGGGATGACCGCCGCGATCATCACGGCCTCGAAGATGTCGACCGACCTGCGGAGCACCGGGGAGAACTTCTGGTCGGGGAACACCACGCCGAGGACGAACGCGGCCACCGCCAACACCATCAGCGTCCCGAAGACGCCCAGCAGCATCACCAGCTGGTCGTCGGTCGCGGTCATCCACCCCACCACGAGCCCGGCCGCCGTGAGCATCCCGCACATCAGCAGCGCGATCGCCTGGGTCCCGTTGGCGTAGGTGCGGGAACGCAGCAACAGGACGATCGAGACGACGACCCCGAGCACCGGGCCCCAGAAGTTCTCCGACCCGGCGGCGATGACCGCGCCGATCGCGGCGACCACGCCGCACCCGATGATCATCCCGGTCATGTACTCGTGCGCCAGTCCCGAACGCTGTTCGATCACCGCGTAGTCGGGGAAGCCGGTGTCCTCCTTGAGGTCCTCGGCGCTACCGGGGACCTGGGGGAGCGGCAGCTTGGCCAGGTAGATCGTGAGCCGGGGCAGGATGGACAGCGCGGCGAGCGAGACGGCGGCCGCCCCGGCCGCGATCCCCGACGGCGGGTGGTCGACGAAGGTGCCCACCAGGAAGGTCAGCGCGCCCAGCGCACCGGCCGCTCCGGCGGCGACGAAGACGACGACGCCCTGCCCCAACAGCATCACGCTCGCCGACGCGACGACGGTGACCAGCGCCGACCCGAGCAGGAACGACGGTGCGAGCTCACCGCCGGGAACCAGGTGCAGTCCGCCGACGAAGGCCATGGGGAGCCCGCCGGCGGCGGCGATCAGCAGGCCGGTCTGCGGCGCGCGGTACGCGCGGGTGACGACCGCGCCCGCCGCGACGGCGACCACCGCGGTGACCGTGGCCGTGATGGCCGACCCCAGGCTCCGGCCAGAGACGAACAGCGCGACGGCCGCGACCACCAGCGCCAGCACCCCCGCGATGTGGCCCAGCCGGTGGGCGGTCTCCTTGGTCCACGGCCGGAAGCTGAGCGGGTCGGAGTCGGAGATCGCGTCGACCACGTCGTCGTACAGCGGTGGTGGTGGGTTCTCCGAACGACGGCGCAGCTGCACGATCTCGCCGTCCAGCACGCCGAGGGAGGCCAGCGTCCTGCTCGGGTCGAGCGGCCCCTCACCCATCTTCGCCAGGCACCAGCCGCCGTGCCGGGCCCCGCCGTCGGGAGTGGCCTCCTTGGACATCTCCAGCAGCATCGGAAGCAGGTCGGCCACTGCGACGTCGGCGGGCAGGGCGAGGTCGATGCGTGTCTTCGGCGCAACCACCGTCACTCGGCTGAACACCGTCGTACCGGTCGCCACTGCGCCCCCTAATGTCATGTCGTCGGTTGCTTCTCGGGCCGCCCCCGTGGCGGGCGGGCGTCCCCGTGGACCGGGTTCACCGAATCCGTCCCGCCGTCGCGGTGAGCGCCCTTAGTATGGCCGCACCGAGTTGGGCGAGTCCGTGGGTTTGGCGTAACCGAACCAGAACGTCGGCCGGAATGCCTCGGGAACGGGAAAATCAGCGGACTGCCCCGGACCCGAGCGTGAACCGCCACCGCGTCGCCGACGTCCGCCGACCGTCCCGTGATGTCGAGTGCGAGAGGTGCCTGTTCGGTGAGCACGCTGAAGTTCAAGCGGTCGCCGCGGCTGTCCGCCCCCCGGCCGCCCGGTGGTGAGGTGCATCTCGAACCGCCGCCCGAGGTGCCGAGGCCGATACCCGGCAACATCATCCAGAAGCTGCTTCCGGTGATCATGATCGTGGCGTCGATCGGGATGATGGCGCTGATGTTCACCATGCGCCGCAACCCGATGATGCTCATGTTCGGCGGCATGTTCCTCATCTCGACCATCGGCATGATGGTCGGTGGCGGTGGCAAGGGCAACGCCCAGAAGAAGGCCGAGATGGACGAGGACCGCAAGGACTACCTGCGGTACCTCGGCCAGATGCGGGACCGGGCCCGGGAGGCCGTCGCCGAGCAGCGGGCCTCCCGGGAGTGGCACCACCCGGACCCGCAGGCGCTCTGGTCGATGGCGACCAGCCGGCGCATGTGGGAGCGGCGGCAGAACGACTCCGACTTCTGCCACCTCCGGGTGGGGCGTGGCTCCCAACGGCTCGACACGAGGCTGGTGCCCCCGCAGACCGGCCCGGTCGACGAGCTGGAGCCGTTGACCACCCTCGCCCTCCGCCGGTTCGTGCGGGCGCACTCGATCGTGCCCGACCTGCCCATCGTGATCGCGCTGCGCGGTTTCGCCGCCGTGGGGATCGAGGGGGAGGCCAAGCACACCCGGGCGTTGGCGAGGGCGATGGTCTCCCAGCTCGCCACGTTCCACACGCCCGAGGACGTGCTGATCGCCGTCGTCACCTCGGGCCGGGCGAAGCAGGAGTGGGAGTGGGCCAAGTGGCTGCCCCACGTCCAGCACCCCACGATCAACGACGGCATCGGCTCACTGCGGATGATGGCCGGCTCACTCGGCCAGGTCGAGTCGTTCCTCGCCGACCACCTGCGGGACCGGCAGCGCTTCAGCCGGAACGCGCCGCCGCAGCCGGACCAGCCGCACATCGTCATCGTCATCGACGAGGGCGAGGTCACCCGTGAGGAGTACATCCTCATGGAGGAGGGGCTGTTGGGCGTGACGCTCCTCGACCTCTCCAACTCCCTGGGCAAGCTCACCGCGCGCCGCGGACTGCGCCTGGTCGTCGACGAGAAGCGGGTCGGGGCGCGCAGCGCGGGCGGTGTGGAGTGGTTCGGCTCGCCGGACGACCTGAGCCTCGCCGAGGCGGAGGCCCTCGCCCGGAAGCTGTCGCCCTACCGGCTCGGCGCGGCCTCGCAGGAGCAGAGCGAGGAGGAGCCGCTGCTGTCCAACCCGGGCGTGCTGGAGATGGCCGGCATCGCCGGCGACGAGATGACCTTCGACGTCCAGGAGGCCTGGCGCCCCCGGCCCGTCCGCGACCGCTACAAGGTCGCCTTCGGGGTGGGCGAGCACGGCCAGCTCGTCGAGCTGGACATCAAGGAGGCCGCCGTCGGCGGGATGGGGCCGCACGGGCTGTGCATCGGCGCCACCGGGTCCGGCAAGTCGGAGTTCCTGCGAACCCTGGTGCTCGGCCTGCTGGCCACGCACTCGTCGACCGCGTTGAACATGATCCTCGTCGACTTCAAGGGCGGCGCGACGTTCCTCGGCCTGGACAAGGCGCCCCATGTCGCGGCCACGATCACCAACCTCTCCGGTGACCTGACGCTGGTGGACCGGATGAAGGACGCCATCTCCGGCGAGGTGTCCCGCCGGCAGGAGATCCTGGCGAAGGGGAACTTCAAGAACGTCTGGGACTACCAGAAGGCAAGGGAGAACGGCGCCGACCTCGACCCGCTCCCGGCGCTGTTCATCTGCATCGACGAGTTCTCCGAGATGCTGACCGCCAAACCGGACTTCATCGACATCTTCCTCCAGATCGGCCGGGTGGGCCGGTCGCTCCAGATCCACATGCTGCTGGCCTCGCAGCGGCTGGAGGAGGGCAAGCTGCGCGGGCTGGACACCTTCCTGTCCTACCGGATCGGTCTGAAGACGTTCTCCGCCTCGGAGTCCCGGGCCGCGATCGGCGTGCCCGACGCCTACGAGCTGCCCCCCGTTCCCGGCTCCGGCTACCTGAAGTTCGACACCACCAGCCTGGTCCGGTTCAAGGCCTCCTACGTCTCCGGCCCGTACCGGCCGGCCGGCGTCCAGGTCGGACCGACCTCGGCCCCCGTCACCGCCGACCGCCGGCCGAAGCTGTTCGTCCCGGACTACGTGGAGATCCCGAAGGAACCGGAGAAGCCGGCCGAGCCCGCCCCCGCCCAGAAGAAGAAGGAGGAGGAGGCCAACGAGCCGAGCGAGCTGGACGTGCTGGTCAGCCGCCTCGTCGGTCAGGGGCCGCCGGCGCACGAGGTGTGGCTGCCGCCGCTGCGCGAGTCCTCCCCGCTCGACCTGCTCATGCCGCCGTTGGCGCCCGCGGAGGACCGGGGGCTCTCGCCCGCCGGCTTCTTCGCCAACGGCCGGCTCCAAGTGCCCATCGGCCTCGTCGACAAGCCCTTCGAACAGCGCAGGGACCTGCTCTGGGCGGACCTCGCGGGCGCCAAGGGCCACGCCGCCGTCGTCGGTGGTCCGCAGACCGGGAAGTCGATGGCGCTGCGGACGCTGATCATGTCCATGGCGTTGACCCACACCCCGGAGGAGGTCAACTTCTACTGCCTCGACTTCGGTGGTGGAACGTTGCAGAGCCTCTCCGGGTTGCCCCACGTCGGCGCGGTCGCGGCCAGGCGTGATCCGGACACCGTGCGTCGGACCATCGCCGAGATCAGTGGTCTGATCGCCCAGCGGGAGGCCCTCTTCGGCAGGCTGGGTGTCGACTCGATGGCCGACTACCGGGTGCGCAAGCGTCGGGGCGAGGCCAAGGAGGACCCCTTCGGCGACGTCTTCCTGATCATCGACGGCTGGCTCAACTTCAAGACCGAGTTCGAGCCGATGGAGAAGCAGGTCCAGAACCTGGCCGGTCAGGGCCTGAGCTACGGTGTGCACCTGGTGCTGACCGCCAACCGGTGGGCCGAGATCCGGCCCGCGCTCAAGGACCTGCTCGGTACGCGCTTCGAGCTCCGGCTCGGTGACCCCACCGAGTCCGAGGTGGACCGGCGGGTCGCGGTGAACGTGCCCCAGGGCGCACCGGGGCGGGGTCTGTCCCCGGAGAAGCTGCACTTCCTCATCGGTCTCCCCAGGATCGACGGTTCGTCGAACCCGGACGACATCGCCAACGGTGTGGGCGACGCGGTGGCGAAGGTGTCGGGCGCCTGGCGCGGCCCGCACGCGCCGAAGGTGCGGTTGCTCCCGGAGCGGCTGCCGATCGAGCAGATGCCCCGCCTGGAGGTGCCGCCCGGCAAGAAGCTGGTGCCCATCGGCGTCGACGAGAACGAACTGGCGCCGGTCGCCTTGGACTTCGACTCCGATCCGCACTTCATGGCCTTCGGCGAGCGGGAGTCGGGCAAGACCAACCTGCTGCGCACGATCATCGAGGGCATCACCAAGGCGTACACGCCGCGTGAGGCGCTGATCCTGCTGGTCGACTACCGGCGCACGATGCTCGGTTTCCTCCAGACACCGCACCTGCTCGAGTACGCGGTGTCGGCGAACCAGCTGAAGGGCTACGTCGGCGACATCAAGAACTCGCTCGCCAAGCGCATGCCCGGCCCGAACGTGACGCAGGAGGAGCTGCGGAACAGGTCCTGGTGGAAGGGACCCGACCTGTTCGTCATCGTCGACGACTACGAACTGGTGGCCCCGCAGGGGGCGAACCCGCTCCAGCCCCTCGCCGAGTTCATCCCGCAGGCCAAGGACGTCGGCCTGCACATGATCACCGCCCGCAACATCGCGGGTGGTTCGCGGTCCTCGTTCGAGCCGGTGATCGGCAAGATGAAGGAGGTGTCGACGCCGGGCATCATCATGAGCGGGCCCAAGGAGGAGGCGAACATCCTGGGCAACATCAAGCCGACCGCGATGCCGCCTGGTCGGGGGACCGTCGTCAGCCGGCGGGTGGGCCAGCAGCTGATGCAGATCGCCTGGCTGGAGCCGAACTTCTGACGGACCGGCGCGGCTTCTCGTCGAGCGTGGAGGGGGCTGTCGCCCGGACGGCCCCCTCCGGTGCGTTCCGAGCGGACCAGCCGCCGTGGCGGCCGCCGGGGTGGACCGAGGCCAGCGGTGTCGCGGCCTCCCCCGTGGCGGTGACTACCCTGGCTGCGAAGAAGGTCGGGAGGTGGTCGGTGCCTCCCGTCGTGGCCGGGTGCCCCCGGGCCGGCGGGCGGGCCGGGGCCGGCGGCCGCCGGAGTCCGGTGTGAGGGGCGTTGACGTGAGCTTGCGCGTGGCGGTCGACTTCGGAACGTCCAGCACCTGCGTGGTCGCCTCGGTC
>NZ_AGVX02000178.1 GCF_000239155.1 Actinoalloteichus spitiensis RMV-1378 | reverse complement strand
GGGGTGCCGGGTCGGGCCTCGATCCAGTAGCGGCGGCGCTGGAACGGATAGTCGGGGACGGTGGTCTTCCTGGCGCCCCGGCCCTGGTGGTAGGCGGCCCAGTCCACGTCGACGCCGGCGAGCCACAGCTGGGCGACGGCGGTGGCCAGCACGGCCTCGTCGGTGGCCGGGTCGGCCTCGGCGGGCAGGGTGGGCACGAGCAGCGGCCAGCGCTCCGGCCCGCAGTCGGGGTGGTTGCGGGCCATCGCGCCCAGGGACTGGCCCGGTCCCAGTTCGAGGAGCACGTCGTCCCCGCCGGCCAGGACGGTGCCGAGCATGTCGGCGAAGCGGACGGTGCTCACCATGTGCTGGGCCCAGTAGCCGGGGTCGGCCAGTTGGGACTCGGTGATGAGCTGACCGGTCACGTTGGACAGGTAGGGGGTGGCGGGTGGCCGGGGGCTGAGGTTGCGCCGTGCCCAGTCGGTGAGCTCGCCGGCGACGGGGCGCAGGGCCTCGGAGTGGAAGGCGTGGCGGGTGCGGAGCCGGCGCAGCGGGACGCCGTCGTGGGCCAGGCGGTCGGCGAGCTGGTCGACGGCGTCGACCGCCCCGGAGACGACGACGAACCTCGGCCCGTTCTCGGCGGCGATGTCCACCCCCAGGCCGGTGGTGCCGTACCGGTGGCGCAGTTCCCCGGCGGAGAGCGGGACGGCGGCCATCGCGCCCGGGGGGAGCCGGGAGATGAGGGTGGCGCGGACGGCGACGAGGCTGGCGGCCTCGTCGAGGGTGAGGGTGCCGGCGAGGCAGGCGGCGGCGAACTCGCCGATGCTGTAGCCGAGCAGGACGCGGGGCCGCACTCCCCAGGAGGACACGAGCCGGCCCAGGGCGTAGTCCACGGCGAACATGGCCGGCTGCACGACCTCGGTGCGCGCCAGGTCGCCGTCGTCGGCGGACCCGGTGTCGCGGCCCAGCAACCGGGCGAGGTCGTTGCCGCCGGCCTCCCGGTCCCGCAGCAGTTCCTCCACGGGGTCCTCGTCGAGGTGGCGGGCGAACACGGCGCGGCAGGCGTCGAGGGCCTCGGCGAAGACGGGTTCGGCGCGGTGGAGACCGGCGACCATGCCCCGGTAGTGCTCGCCGACCCCGGCGAGCAGGAAACCGGTGGTGCGGCCGGTGGTGGCGTCGGCCCGGGTGAACACCCGCTGGGCGGTGTCGCTGGCCAGGGCGTCGGCGGCGTCGTGGGCGGAGGTGACGACGGCGGCCCGGCGGTGTTCCAGGACGGCCCGGCCGGCCTGGAGGGTGTAGGCGGCGGCCGGCAGGTCGTCGGGGGTGTCCTGGAGGAAGGCGGCCAGCCGGGCGGTGGACTCGTCGGCGGCGGCGGCGTCCCGACCGGACCAGACCAGCACCTGGTGCCGGCGGGCGGGCAACGGGGCGACCGGGGTGGCCTCCGCCGGTTCCTCGAGGACGACGTGCGCGTTGGTGCCGCCCATCCCGAAGGCGCTCACCCCGGCCCGGCGGGGCCGGGTCCCCCGGGGCCAGGGCTGGCGGTCGGCGACGACGCGGATGCGGTCGCCCGAGCGGGCCAGCTGCGGGTTGGGGGTGGTGAGGTGGAGGGTGGCGGGGATCTCCTCGTGGCGCAGGGCCAGGGCGGTCTTGATCAGGCCGGTGACACCGGCGGCGCGGTCGAGGTGACCGAGGTTGGTCTTGGCCGAGCCGACGCGCAGCCGCACGCCCTCGGTGTCGAAGACCTGTTGGATCGCGGAGATCTCGGCGGCGTCCCCGAGGGGGGTTCCGGTGCCGTGGGCCTCCAGGTAGTCGATGTCGGCGGGTTCGAGCCCGGCGGCGGCGAGGGCCTCGGCGACGACGGCGGCCTGCCCGGCGACGCCGGGGGCGGTGAACCCGACCTTGTCGGAGCCGTCGTTGTTGACCGCCCAGCCCCGGATGACCGCGTAGATCCGGTCGCCGTCGGCGAGCGCGTCCTCCAGGCGGCGCAGCGCCACGACGCCGACGCCGCTGCCGACGGGCGTTCCGGTGGCGGCGGCGTCGAAGGCCCGGCAGCTGCCGTCCCGGGAGGACATGCCGGCCTCCTGGTACAGGTAGCCGACCCGGTGGGGCAGGGAGACGGTGGCACCGCCGGCGAGGACGAGGTCGGCCTCACCGGCGAGGAGGGTGGAACAGCCGAGGGACACCGCGACCAGCGAGGTGGAGCAGTAGCTCTGCACGGCGTAGGCGGGTCCGGTGAGGCCGAGGGCGTGGGCGACGCGGGTGGCCAGCGAGTCCTTGTCGTTGGCCAGTCCCACCTGGACCTGCCCGAGCAGTTCCAGCAGGTCGGGGTGGCCGAACAGGTGGTGGGTCAGGTAGGTGCTCAGCGCGGCGCCGCCCACGACGCCGATGCTGCCGTCGAACCGGGCCGGGTCGACGCCGGCGTCCTCCAGGGCGTGCCAGGAGCTTTCCAGGAACAGCCGCTGCTGCGGGTCCAGCAGTTGGGCTTCCCGGGGGGTGTAGCCGAAGAACCCGGCGTCGAAGAGGTCGATGTCGTCGAGCACGGACCCGGCGCGCACGTAGTCGGGGTCGGTGAGCTGGTCGGCGGGCACTCCGGCGGCGCGCAGCTCCTCGTCGGTGAACCGGGAGATGGACTCGACACCGGACCGCAGGTTCGTCCAGAGCCGGCGGACGTCCGGGGCGCCGGGAAAGCGGCCGGCCATCCCCACGAGGGCGATGTCGGCTCCGGCGTCGCCCGGTTCACGTGTGTTCTCGGTCATGTGGCTGACTCACCTCACGTGATCTCGTCACCGGATCGCCTGATCTCGGCAGAGGCTAGGTCGGGCCCCTGACCTGCCCCAATGTGGCGCGTCCACCGGGTGCCCATCTCGAAGTAACTACCGGCGACGCCGGGCGGCGACGGCTCGGCGGCGTTCGCCGCGGCGCGCCGCGCGGGTGGTGCCCGGTTCGGGGGTGTGCTCGTCGCCGGGGTCGCGGACCAGTTCGGCGAACCGGGCGACGGTGGGGCGTTCGAAGAGGTTCGCCGGGGCGAACTCGATGCCGAAGTGGCTGGAGAGGCGGGCCACCACGGACAGTCCGATCAGCGAGGTGCCGCCCAGTTCGAAGAAGGGGTCGTGGACCCCGACCCGGTCCACGCCCAGCTGGTCCTGCCACACCTCGGCGATGTGCCGTTCGGTGTCGTCGCGGGGCGCCAGGTAGGGGGTGCGCAGGGCGGGGCGGGGCCGGCGGTCCTCCGGTGGCACCACGCCGGGTGCGGCGTCGACGTCGGGGCCGGTTCCGGTGGCCTGGGCGGTGAGGCCGTCGAGGGTGTCGCCGAGCGCGTAGACGTGCGGGGGGCCGGCGGCGACCACGCGGGTGAGGGCGTCGAGGCCGGCGGCGTCGGTGATGCCGGCCCGCGCGCGGTAGCGCAGCATCCTGGCGCGGAGTTCGGGGGCGTCGGCCAACGCCTCGGTCTGCCACCGGTCGCGCCGCCACGGTCCCCAGGCGACGGAGACCACACGCTCGGCGACCGCCCCGGTGCCGTCGTGGGCGAGGGCGAAGGCGTCGAGGAACGCGTTGGCCGCGGCGTAGTCGGTCTCGCCGTAGCCGCCGACGGCGGTGACCGCCGAGGAGAACAGGGCCAGCAGGGGCACGGGGCGGCGGCGCAGCGCCTCGGCCAGGGCGAGGGTGCCGGTGATCTTGGGGGCGAGGACGGCGTCGGCGCGGTCCCGGGGGCGGTGTTGCAGCAGGCCGCCGCCGGCCACCCCGGCCAGGTGCAGGACGCCGTCGAGGGCGCCGAGGCGGTCGTGGACCTCCGCCAGCGCGGCCGCGATCGCGTCGGGGTCGGTGACGTCGGCCTCGAACGGGTGCGCCTCGACCCCGGCGGCCCGCAGGGCGCGGATCTCGCCGATCGCCCGGGCGTCCTCGCCCTGCGGGTGCTCGGCCAGCACGGCCTCCCACCGGTCGGCCGGGGGCAGCGTGCGGCGGTGCAGCAGGGCCAGGCGCGGGCGCAGCGGGGCGAGCTGGGCGGCGAGGGCGAGGGCGAGCTCGCCGGTCCCGCCGGTGATCGCGTACGTGCCGCCCTCCCGCCACACCCGCCGGGTGGGGACGGCGGGCAGGGTGAGGGGGTCCAGCGCCGCGCGCCACCTCCGGCCGCGCCGCCAGGCGTGGGCGGTGTCGGGTGGGGTGGGTGCGGCCAGCGCGGACAGTTCGGTGTGGACGCGGTGGGCGTGGTCGGTGGCGTCCGGGTCGAGGTCGACGCAGGCGACGCGGGCCGAGGGGTATTCGCGTCGGAGGCCTCGGCTGAGGCCGGCGGGCAGGGCGCGGAGCGGGTCGAGGGGCTCCCCGCCGAGGACGTCGGCGGCGCCGGTGGTGGCCACCAGCAGGTGCAGCGGTCGGGTGGGGGCGACGGCGGAGGCGGCCTGGACGAGGGCGACGAGGCTGTGCACGCCGTCCCGCAGCGCCGCGGGCGTGTCGGGGGCGGGGCGCAGGCCGAGGGCGTGCACGACCCGCAGCGGGCCGGTGCCGGTGTCCACCTCGGCCAGCAGTTGGCGGAGGTGGTCGGCCTCGGCCGGGTCGAGTTCGTGGGGCTGGTCCCCGCCGAGGCGGAGGGCCGGGCCGGGCCGCACGGCCACCGGGGTGTGGCCGGCGGCGCGGAGCCCGTCGGCGAGGGTGCCGTCGTGGGCGAGGACCAGCACGGTGCCGGGTTCGGCCGGTGCCAGTGCGCGCGGGGACTCGTCGCGGTGCCAGGTGGGTCCGTAGAAGGTGACGCCGGGGGCGGCGGTTCCCGGGCGCGGGTCGCGGTGGCCGGTGCTCTCGGGCCAGTAGCGGGCGCGGTGGAAGCGGTAGGTGGGCAACCGGAGGGTGCGGGCGCCGGGCCGGCTCACCGGGGTCAGGTCGACGCCGACTCCCCGTTCCCAGAGCCGGCCGACCAGGTCGAGCCAGCCCCGTTCGTCGGAGGTGTCGGGCAGGGGGAACTCACCGGCGCCGGTCGCGGACAGGACGAGCTCGGCGGTGGGGTCCGCCTGGTCGCGCAGTCCCCAGGCGGCCAGCTGCTCGGCGAGTTCCGGCCGGTCGTCGGTGGCGTCGACGGTGTGCGGGGTGTCGCCGGTGGTGGGTGTGGTGGTGCGGGTGGCGGCGGCGCGCAACGCGGCGACCGCCTCGGCGGGGTCGGCGGCGACGACGGCGAGGCGGTGGGCGAGGGCGGCCCGGCCGGCGGCCAGGGTGTGGGCCACGTCGGACAGCCGGAGTTCGGGGTGGTCGGCGAGGTGGTCGGCCAGGGCGAGGGCGTTGTCCCGCGCCGCCTGCTGGGTGGCACCGGACACGGTGAGCAGTTGGTGGCCGTGGTCGCTGCCGTCCGCCTGGGGGGTGGGGGCGGGTGGGGCCTCCAGGACGAGGTGGACGTTGGTGCCGGACCAGCCGAAGGAGCTGACGCCGGCTCGCGGTGGCTGGCCGGGTGCCCCGGTGAGGGGGTGCGGCGCGGTGGCGGGGCGCACCGGCCCGTCGAGGTCGACGTGGTCGCTGGGGGTGGTGAGGTGCTGGTTCGGGGGCAGCTGCCGGGCCCGCAGGGCCAGGACCGCCTTCACCAGGCCCGCCATGCCCGCCGCGACGAGCAGGTGGCCGACGTTGCTCTTGGCGGCGCCGACCAGCAGCGGCCGGTCGTCCTCCCGGTGGGAGAACACCTCGCGCAGGACACCGAACTCGATGGCGTCGCCGAGGGCGGTGCCGGAGCCGTGCGCCTCGACGAAGTCCAGGTCCTCCGGGCGGAGCCCGGCGTCGGCGAGGGCGTCGGTGATCGCCGCCCGCTGGGCCGCGCCGTTGGGCGCGGTGAGGCCGTTGGTGTGCCCGTCGGAGTTGGTGGCCGTCCCCCGCAGCACCGCGTGCGGTGCGGGGTCGTCGGCGCGCACGTCCCTGGTCCGGCGCAGCACCACGGCCGCGCCGCCCTCGCCGATGACGTAGCCGTCGGCGGCGGCGTCGAAGACCTTGCAGCGGGCGTCCTCGGCGAGCATGTGGGTCTTGCAGGCCTGGACGAACACCTCGGGGCTGAGGGTCGCCGAGCTGGCCGCGACGATGGCGGTGTCGCACTCCCCCGCCCGCAGGCTGCGCACGGCGAGGTGCACGGCGACCAGCGACGAGGAGCAGGCGGTGTCGACGGTCAGGCAGGGTCCGCGCAGGTCGAGGTGGTAGGCGATCCGGCCGGCGGCGGCGCTGGCGGAGGTGCCCAGGGCGAAGTGGGGGTCGTCGGCGAGGGACGCGCCCTCCGCCTCGGCCTGCCGTGCCTGGTACTGCTGGGAGTCGGTCATGCCCAGGAACACGCCGGTCCGGCTGCCGCGCATCCGGTCGGCGGACAGCCCGGCGTCCTCCAGGGCCGACCACACCAGTTCCAGCACCATCCGGTGTTGCGGGTCGAGTCGGAGGGCCTCGCGGGCGGTGTAGCCGAACAGGGTGGCGTCCCAGTCGGCGATGTCGGGCAGGTAGGCGGCGCGCTGGGTGTAGGCGCGGCCGGGTGCGGCGCGGTCGGGGTCGTGGTAGGCGGCGGCGTCCCACCGGTCGGCGGGCACGTCGGTCACGGGGTCGGTGCCTTCGACGAGGAGCCGCCAGTAGGCCTCGGGACTGTCGGATCCGCCGGGGAAGCGGCAGCTGAGGCCGACGAGGGCCACGGTGTCCCCGGTCGACGGGTCGGCCTCGGGTCGCCGGGGCGGGCGTGGTCCGTCGACGTCCTCGCGGAACAGCGCGGTGAGCAGGTGCCGGGCCAGGTCGCGGGGGGTGGGGTGGTCGAAGGCGGCGGACACCGCCAGGGACACCCCGGTCTCGGCGGCGAGGGTGTCGCGGATGCGGACGGCGGCCAGTGAGCCGACTCCGAGGTCGGTGAAGGACCGGCGGGCGGGGACCGTGCCGCCGGCGGGGTGGTCCAGGGCGTCGGCGACGGCACGGGTGACCAGCCGCAGCAGGTGCCGTTCGCGGGTGGCGGCGGGGAGGGCGGCGAGCC
>NZ_AGVX02000179.1 GCF_000239155.1 Actinoalloteichus spitiensis RMV-1378 | reverse complement strand
TTGGCCCTGAGCGCCCGCCGCGCCTCCCGCTTGTACCGGCCGATCAGCCGGTCGACGTAGAGGTAGCCGTCGAGGTGGTCGGTCTCGTGCTGGAGGCAGCGCGCGAAGAAGCCGGTTCCCTCGACCGCCACGGGCTCGCCGTGCTGGTCCTGCCCGGTCACCTTCGCCCAGCGCGCCCGCCCGGTCGGGAACGCCTCACCGGGCACGGAGAGACAGCCCTCGTAGTCGTCGTCGGGGTCGGGCATCCCCTCGGGGATCTCGGAGGTCTCCAGCACCGGGTTGGCGACCACGCCCCGGTGCCAGTTGCCCTCGTCGTCATGGCAGTGGTAGACGAAGATCCGGAGGTCGATCCCGATCTGGTTGGCGGCGAGTCCGACACCCTCCGCCGCCGCCATCGTCTCGAACATGTCCTCGACGAGCTGGGCGAGTTCGTCGTCGAAGGTCTCCACCGGACGAGTCGGCTGGTGCAGCACGGGGTCGCCCGCGATCCGGATGGGGTGAACGGCCATGCTGGTGACCCTATGCGTTCGGCCCGAACGGGGGACACGCTGGTCGGCCTGGCTCCGCCGCCGCCGGCGCTCACACCCCCGGGACCAGGAGTGGGCCGCGCCGGCGCCGCCGGGCAAGCGTTGTCCCAGCGCAGGGCCATTCACCGAAGGAGTGCCGCCGCTGACCGCCCGCGTGTCGATATCGGCTGCTCGTGACGGGCTGACATGATGTAATGACACGGAATGACACGAGTGTCATTCGCTGGACGCCAGGATCTCGGACCGTCAGGCGAGGAGCCCAGATGGACGCCGCAGGGGAGGCTCTGCCACCCACGCCGGAGCCGGACTCTGGAGTCAGCGCTCTCGACCGCGCCATCCTCGCATTCGAGAGCCAGTGGTGGAAGTACGCGGGCACCAAGGAGCAGGCGGTCCAGGAGTTGTTCGGAATGTCCCCGGAAGGCTACTACGAGCGGCTGGACGTTCTGATCAACCTGCCGGCGGCGCGTCGTGCCGATCCCATGCTCGCCCGACGGTTGTCCCGTCTGCGGGGGAGCCGGCGCCGAGCCGGCACCGCCCGGGGGCTGGGTTTCGATCCCCAGTAGACCAGGAATCCCCAGCGAGTCCAGACCACGATCGCCCTGGAGGCCCGTCCCGTGAGCAATGTCGATCCCGCCGGTTCGGCACGTCCGCTACGAATCGCCGCCATCGGCATGTTCGCGGTCGCGATCCTGGCCCTCGTCGTCGGAGTCGTCAGCCTGACCCAGGACGACGGTGAGCCGACCGCTGCGGAGAGCACGTTGACCTCCGGCGCGGGGACGTCGAGCGGCTCGCCGTCCCCGACCGGCCCGCCGCCGGAGTCCGCGTCCTCGTCTCCCGGGTCCCCCGAGGACGATGACGACGCCGAGGACGCGGAGGACGCGCGGGAGAACGGCGAGGACGGCACACCGGAGGACGGCGCCGGCACGCCGGAGGGGACCGAAGGCTCCGCCGGGGGGTCGGGGTCCGACTCCGAGGGCACCGGGTCGAGCTCGACCGGATCCGGTGACGACGGCGGGGAGCTGCCGGAACTGCGCGTGTACAACAACAGCACGGTCCGGGGCCTCGCCAGCCGGGCGGCCGGCGACTTCCGCGACTCCGGCTGGGACGTGTCGGAGGTCGGCAACTACTCGGCCGGTGTGATCCCGTCCACCACCATCTACTACCGCCCCGGCACCCCGGAGGAGCAGTTGGCCGGCGAGATCGGCGCCGCGTTCGGCATCCCCGTCGAGCCGCGTTTCGACGGCATCCGGGACGCGGCGCCCGGGGTCATCGTCATCGTCACCAACAACTACGGGCAGACCTCGACCGATCCGAAGTAGCCCGCGCTCCCGCCGACCCCGGCTGGGGCGCTGTGCGGTTGGGCGGTGGTGCCGGCCCCCGGTCACCGGGCGAGAAGCCCGTCTCACCGAGGGGGTTGGGTGAGACGGGCGTCCTCACGGTACCTCTGAACGGAGTAGCCGCGCCGCCCTCATGGTGGCGTACCCGCCGTTCGCCCTCGGTCCAGCGCGTGACCTGGGACGTTCCGTGCCGGATACTCGCAGCCAGGAGGTGCCGATGAACGCTGCCGCGGAGTTCGTGCTCGGCCTCGACGTCGGGGGGACGACCACCCGGGCCCTGCTCGCCGGCCTGGACGGCACGCGGGTGCGGGTGAGCAGGCGGGGTGGCGGCAACCCGAACGCGCATCCCCCGGAGGTCGCCGTCCGAGAGGTGGGCGCGGCGATGCGCTCGGCCCTCGGTTCGCTCGACCCGGGCCTGGTCCGGTACGTGGTCCTCGGGTTGGCGGGGGCGAGCAAGATGACCGACCCCAGGATCCGGGAGCTGTTCGACGTCTCCTGGCGGTCCCTCGGACTGCGCTGCCCCGTCGACGTCATCGACGACTGCGAGGTCGCCTTCGCCTCGGCCACGGCGGAGCCGACGGGCAGCGTCGTGATCGCCGGGACCGGCTCCGTGCTGGGAGCGGTCGACCGGGGACGGCTCGTGCGGACGGCGGGCGGCCACGGCTGGTTGCTGGGCGACGAGGGCTCGGCGTTCTGGCTCGGCCGGGAGGCCGTCCGGCTCGCGCTGCGCGAACTGGACGCGGACAGCCCAGGTGGAGCGTTGTCCCACGCCGTCCTCGCCGCGCTGGTGGCGGAGGTGCCGGAGGGTTTCCCAGCCGACAGGCGCGATCGCACCGCGCTGAAACAGCGGCTGCTCACGGCCGTCAACGGTCGGCCACCCATCGACCTGGCCGCCCTGGCCCCGCTCGTCGACACCTCGGTCGGGGAAGGGCACGCCCCGGCGGCGGAGATCGCGCGCGCCGGGGCCCTCGCGTTGGCCGCCGGCCTGTCCCTCATCCGGTCCCCATCGGACACCACGCCCCTGGTCATGGGGGGCAGCGTCCTCGGCGAGGGGACCTCGGTCGGGGCGGTGGTGCGCGCGGAACTGGCGCGCCGCTGGGGCGGCACCCCCCTGCCGGCCGGCGACGCCGCGGCCGGAGCGGCATGGCTCGCGCTGAACCGGTTGGCCGGACGCCGCCAAGCGCGGATCACCCACCGCCGGCTTCTCGGCCGGGACCAGGACCCGGTGCTCTCCCCCTGACGCCGAGCCACGTCCCGGCACCCGAGGTCAGTCCGGGGTGCCGCTCGCGTCCGGGTCACCGGGCCTGGCCGCCGCCGGCGAGGGCCCACCGTGCCGGGTCGCGGCGGCCTCCGGGGCGGCGCGCTCCCGGTCGTCCCGTGACCCGCTCCGAGTTCGGGGGCCACGCTCGGGCGGGGCACCGGCACCGCCCCCCGGCTCCCGGGGATGGCGGATCCCGGGGTGCTCGGGGGGAAGCGCACGCCGCAACACCCACCAGCTGGCGGCGAGGCAGAGCGCCACCAACGGCCAGCTGAGCACCACCCGCGCCGTGAGCAGGGGACCCACCAGCCCGGCCAGCCAGAGCGGGAGGAACGCGGCCACCCTGACGAGGTACTGGCAGACCCAGATCCAGCTGGCGAGGCTGTAGGCGCGCAGCAACGCCGGGTCCCGACGCCACC
Organism: Actinoalloteichus spitiensis RMV-1378; assembly: GCF_000239155.1. Lineage (GTDB taxonomy): Bacteria > Actinomycetota > Actinomycetes > Mycobacteriales > Pseudonocardiaceae > Actinoalloteichus_B > Actinoalloteichus_B spitiensis. The sequence continues at coordinate 1,782 of NZ_AGVX02000179.1, read as the reverse complement.
GGGTGCGCTGCCCGAGGACACCGCCGACCACCACGCCCAGCAGTGGCCACCGGATCAGGATGCTGGCGGCCCACACGACGACGCTGCCCACGTTCGACATCAACTGCGCGAGGAAGAAGTCCTCCGGGCGGCCGGTGTACAGGGCGATGACCGTGGCGAGCCCGACCCCCAGCAGTCCCAGCACGACGGCGCGGGGCCGATCACCCCGTCGCAGCCGCCACAGCGCCACCGCGAGTCCGACGACGAGGGCGGCGGCCGCGCCCGCCCCCACCGACGAGTCCCCCAGGAACCACCCCCCGGCGAACGCGATCGCTGGTGCGGTGGCGTCCAGGGCTCCCCGGCGACCACCGAGTACGGCGGCCAGCGACTCCTGCTGCGCGGACGCGGCCCTGTCCTCGGCCGCGTCCTCCCTCGGCTGCTCGGTCACGCCCTCCAGCCTGCCCGATCGGGGGAGGCGCGACCACGCCTGGTGTGTCACGTGCCGTGCTCCCGGCGCCACCAGCGGCGCGCCGCGGCTCGCCCCGGCCCGGCGCTGGCGTCAGGTGGCCTCGGCGATCCGCTGCTCGGCCTCCCGGAGGATCGGGGAGCTGGTCGGTCGCAGCAGCTCCTCCGCCCGCCGCCAGGTCGCCAGGGCCAGTGCCCCGGCGCCGGACGCCTGGTGGACATCCCCCAGGCTGATGAGGGCCTTGCCCTCCTGCACGGTCGCCCCGCACCCGCCGGCGACGCGCAACGCCGCCTCGGCGTAGTCCCGCGCGGCATCCCACCGCCGGAGTTCACCCGCCAGCTCGGCGAGGTTGTTCAACGCCACCGCCTCGTGGAAGGGCCGGCCGGTGATCCGGTACAACTCCCGCACGGCCAGGCACCGGGCGAAGGCGGAGTCGAGGCGTCCCTCGTTCTGGTCGAGGAGGGCGAGGTTGTTCAACGCCATCGCCTGGCCGGTGACGTCGCCCAACTCGCGGTAGAGGGTGAGCGTCCGCTCGCCGACCGGTCTCGCCTCCTCGAACAGTCCGAGCTGGACCCGCACCGTGAAGAGGTCGGCGACGGTCGCCGCGACCAGCTCCGGGCCGGCCAGCTCCTCGGCCAGCTCGGCGGCCTCCACGGCCCGGTCCAGCGCGACCGCCAGGCCGGTGGAGCCGTAGAGCGCGACGCTCACCTGCCCCCGCAGCATCAGGCACTCCCCCAGCCTGTCGCCGTCCTCCCTCGCGGCGGCGAGCCCCCGTTCGAACAACCCACCCGCCTCGTCGAGCAGGTGCCGGAAACGGACGTAGGGCATGAACGACCAGACGAGCCGCCACACGCTCCGGTGCTCCCCGAGGGTCTCCGCTACCGCCACCGCATGGACCAGGTTGGTCCACTCCCGGTCGTACCAGCCGACGGCGTCGCCCAGCTCGGGCAGTTCCACCTCCGGCGCCAGCGGTCCCAGCCTGACCGCCTGCCTGGACAGCTGGAGCCCCTCCCTGGCCCGCTCGCTGGCCGCCAGGTAGTAGGCGACCATGCGGAGGCGGGGCGAGGAGGCACCACCGGTCCCGGGCGCGTCGAGCTGGCGGGCGTAGAGCCGCAGCAGGTCGTGCGCGCCGACCCGGTCGGGAGCGACCCGGTCGACCAGGTGCCGTGCGGCCAGCTCGTCGATGATCCGGCCGACCTCCCGCACGGGGCGCTCCGCCATCGCCGCGAGGGCGTGGTCGGCCATCTCCGCCCCGGGGTGCGCTCCCACCAGCCGGAAGACGTGGGCGTGGTCGGCGGGCAGGTCGCGGTAGGACACGTCGAAGGCGCCTCGAACGC
>NZ_AGVX02000180.1 GCF_000239155.1 Actinoalloteichus spitiensis RMV-1378 | reverse complement strand
CAGGCAGACACCAACACCACCAGCCCCAGGGCTGCTCCCCACACACCCACACCCCTGCGCCTCATGCCCCATCCTCTCCCAGCCGGTGGAACCCGGCTGCGGTCTGTTCATCCGCGGCCTGAGTACGCCGGGCACTGGCTCGGATGGCCGCCGCCAACTCCGTCAACGCCTCGATGTACAGCTCGAGATTCTCCGCAGCGGACTGCGGCGTCCCGGCCGCGCTGAGCTTGGTCTGCGCGGACATCTGCAGGGCCACCGGGCTCGAACCGAGGGGGACGTGCTGATCCAGCGTGCGGACTCGGTTCCGCCGGTCCTTCGCTCTTACGGCTATCGCGTCGATCTTGTTCGCCATCGATTCGGCGCTCTCCGGGTCGATCGACACCTTGCCGGCGGCAGCGGCCGCGCTGAACCGTCCGATGCTGCCCATCATCTTGCCGGTCTCGGGCATGGCCGCTGGCTGCGTGCCCCCACCGCCATCCTCGATGTACATCAGATCTCCCTCCACAAGCACCGCCACGGCCGAAACTACCAACACCGGCACCGGCAATCCGGCCGTTCGAGCCACGCTACCCACCGTCGGCCCAACCCGTCCGGCCGGATGGAGGGCGCACGAATCCCCTCGAGATCCCGGACCGCCGCCCAGAAAGGCGAGACGCTGCGTACGGACACCCGGGCAACCGGGGGATGAACCCGCCCAGGATCAGAACTGGTAGTAGAGGAAGGGGCTGAAGGTGCCGGTGGCGACGAGGATGGCCGCGTAGCAGAGGCCGGCGGTGACGACGGCGACGCGCAGCACCGCCGCTGGCCGGGTGCGGGCCGACTCCAGGTAGGGGCCGGTCACGCTCCGGCCGGGCAGCAGGAACACGGTGGCGGCCAGCACCAGGATCAACAGCCGTTGGTTGCTGAGCGCCGACTCCACGTCGTAGGTGAGCCCGGACAGGTCCGGCAGGACCATGTTGCCCAGCACGTTGAGCGCTGACGCGAGGTCGGGTGCCCGGAACACGACCCAGCCCGCCGTCACGAGGAGCATGGTCAGGATCCGGCGGCCAACGAGTGCGGCCGTCCCGCCGGGGCCCCGGTCCCAGCCCAGGGCTCGTTCGGCGACCAGCAACGCGCCGTGGAACAGGCCCCACACGACGAAGGTCCAGTTCGCGCCGTGCCAGACCCCGGTGAGCAGGAAGATGATCCACAGGTTGCGGTAGGTCTTCCGCTTGCCACCCCTGTTCCCCCCGAGGGGGATGTAGACGTAGTCGCGGAACCACCGGGAGAGCGACATGTGCCAGCGGCGCCAGAACTCGGTGACGGTCACCGAGGAGTAGGGCCGGGCGAAGTTCTCCGGCAGCCGGAACCCGAGCATCCGGGCCAGGCCGATGGCCATGTCCGAGTAGCCGGAGAAGTCGAAGTACAGCTGGAGCGTGTAGGTGATCGCTCCGAGCCACGCGACGGCGAAGGTCATCTCCTCGGCCGGCGTGGCGAAACAGGCGGCGGCGACAGGGGCGAGGGAGTCCGCGACCACGGCCTTCTTGGTGAGGCCGAGCGCGAACCGGGGTAAGCCCGCCGCGATGTCGTCGAGCCGGTGGGTGCGCCGCTGCGGGAGCTGGTCGGCGATCTCGTGGTAGCGCACGATTGGCCCCGCCACCAGCTGCGGGAACATCGAAATGTAGGTGACGAACGACACCGGGTCCCGCAGTGCCCGCCGCTCACCCCGGTAGATGTCGACCACGTACGAGATGTGGTGGAAGGTGTAGAAGGAGATGCCGATGGGCAGGGCCAGCTCGACCACCGGGGTTTCCAGGCCGAACCACCCGGCGAGCACCGCGGCCTGCTCGGTGAGGAACCCGGCGTACTTCCACACGAACAGGATGGACACGTTCAGCGTGATGACGCCGATCAGCATCCACCGCTTCCTGGCGCGCCCCAGGTCCCACTCGTCCGGTTCGAGGGCGGGCGCGACCAGGTAGTTCACCGCGATGCAGACCAACAGCAACAGCGTCGTGCCACCGGCCCCGCTCGCGTAGAACAGCAGGCTGGCGACGGCGACGACGCCGTTGCGCCATCCTCGGGGCGCGATGAGCAGCACCGCGAGGACGGCGGGCATGAAGTACCAGAGAAAGAGCGGGCTGGCGAACGACATGACTCCCCCAGGTCTGTGCCGTGGCCGGGAGGAGTGGGGTCAGCGCAGCCGGCGGCGCCGGGCGACCTCCGCGAGGAGCACGCCGGCCGCGACGGAGGCGTTCAGCGACTCCACGCCGGCGGCCATCGGGATCGACACGGTGGCGTCGCAGTTCTCCCGGACCAGCCGGGACAGCCCCCGGCCCTCGGATCCGACCACGACCACCAGCGGGTCGGTGGCCAGGCTCAGGTCGTCGAGCTCGACCGACCCGTCCGCGTCCAGCCCCACGACCATGAGTCCCTGCTTCGCCCAGTCCTTGAGGGTCCTGGTCAGGTTGGTCGCCATCGCGACGGGGATGCGGGCGGCGGTGCCGGCACTGGTGCGCCAGGCCACGGCCGTCATCCCCGCACTGCGGCGCTGCGGGATGACCACGCCGTGCGCCCCGAAGGCGGCGGCGGAGCGGATGACCGCGCCGAGGTTCCTCGGGTCGGTGACACCGTCCAACGCGACCAGCAGCGGGGGGAGCCCGGTGTCCTGGGCGGCGGTGAGCAGGTCGTCGGGGTGGGCGTAGTCGAACGGCGGCACCTGGAGCGCGAGCCCCTGGTGCAGGGCGCCCTGAGTGATCTTGTCCAGCTCGGTGCGAGCGACCTCCAGCACCGAGATGCCCCGCTCAGCGGCCCGACCGACCGCGTCCCTGACCCGGTCGTCGGCGTCGATCCCCAGCGCGACGTAGAGCGCCGTCGCGGGAACACCCGCGCGCAGGCACTCCGCCACCGGGTTGCGGCCCGCGATCGTCTCCGGCTGGTTGCTCGCGGCCCTCGCGCGTTGCTGCCGGGCCGCTTCCTGACGCTTCGCGGCGTCCGCCCGCTTCTTGGCGGGGTGGTTGGGGCGCATCACGGCGGGCGGAGTCGGGCCCTTGCCCTCCAGCCCCTTGCGCCGCTGCCCGCCGGAGCCGACCACCGCGCCCTTCTTGGTGCCCGGCTTGCGCATCGCGCCACGGCGCTGGGAGTTGCCTGCCATCAGTTGGTGCCCTTCAACGTCCAGACCGGTCCGTCCGGTCCGTCCTCGACAGCCACGCCGACGGCCAGCAGTCGGTCCCTGATCGCGTCGGCGGTGGCGAAGTCACGCTCCTCCCGGCTGCGCTGCCGCTCGGCGAGCAGCTGTCCGACCAGCGCGTCCAGCGCGGCCGTCGCCGGGAGTTCCGAGGCCTCGGCGTTGCCCCACCGGGGGTCGAGAGGATCAAGCCCGAGCACCTGCAACATCCAGCGTACTGCCCCGGCCTGCTCCGCGAGGGCCTGCCGTTCGGATTCGCCCTCGGAGCGCAGCTGGTTGCCGTGCCGGACCTGGTTGTGGATGATCGCCAACGCCTTCGGCACGTTGAGGTCGTCGTCCATCGCCTCGGCGAACTCGCCGCGCTGCCGTGGCAGGGCGTCGGCGGCGAGGGCGGGGTCGAGCTGCCCGGCGGCGCGCACCGCGCGGCGGACGAAGGTCTCGATGCGCTGGTAGGCGGTGGCCGCCTCCCGCAGGGCCTCGTGCTGGAACTCCAGGGTGGAGCGGTAGTGGGCGGTCAGCAGGTAGTAGCGCAGTTCCGGTGCCCGCACCTGCTCGAGGAGGACGGGGACGGCGAGGGTATTGCCCAGTGACTTGGACATCTTCTCCCCGCCCAGGGTCACCCAGTTGTTGTGCAGCCAGTACCGCGCGAAGGGGTCGCCGGCCGCCGTCGACTGGGCCAGCTCGTTCTCGTGGTGCGGGAAGACCAGGTCGGTGCCGCCGCCGTGGATGTCGAACTGGGCCCCGAGGTAGTAGGTGGCCATGGCGGAGCACTCCAGGTGCCAGCCGGGCCGGCCGGGACCCCAGGGGGTGGGCCACGAGGGTTCACCGGGCTTGGCGGCCTTCCACAGGGTGAAGTCGCGGGGGTCCCGCTTGCCCTCGGCCGCGGTCTCGCCCTGCTGCATCTCGTCCAGCCGTTGACCTGACAGCGCACCGTAGTCGGGGCAGCTGGTGACCGAGAAGTAGACGTCTCCGGCCGCGGCGTAGGCGTGGCCGCGCTCGATCAGCCGTTCCATCAGCTCGATCATCTGCGTGACGTGGCCGGTCGCCCTCGGTTCGATGGCGGGTCGGAGGCAGTTGAGGGTGTCGTAGGCGTCCTGGAAGGCGCGTTCGTTCCTGGCGGCCCACTCCCACCACGGAACGCCGGCCGCCTCGGCCTTGCGCAGCACCTTGTCGTCGATGTCGGTGACGTTGCGCACCATCGTCACCCGGTAGCCGCCCGCCTCCAGCCAGCGGCGCAGCACGTCGAAGTTCAGCCCGCTGCGGAGGTGGCCGATGTGGGGTGTGCCCTGCACCGTGGCCCCACAGACGTACATCGACACGGCCCCCTCGGTGAGGGGACGGAACTCCCTGGTCGTGCGGGTGCCGGTGTCGTGCAGGCGCAGGCTCACAGCCGAGATGGTACGGAAGCAACGCCCGGAAGCCGGTCACGGGGCGCGGTGGGCACCCGCTCGGTGGGGGCGGGCCGGAGCGGGGCGGGCGAGCTCCGGGTGCCGTCCCGGGCGGCCCGCCGCCGTCATGATCGCCTAGGCGACGACGGTCTCGTCAAGGAGACCCCGGTCACGCAGCGCCCGCAGCAGGGCGTCCGGCCGTTCGGCGACCGGAAGCGGTTCCACGAGCTGGAAGTCGCAGCCCAGGGCGGCGGCGGCGCCGTCCGCCTCCTCGCTGTCCCCGATCATCAGCGTCCGCCCGGCGGGCAGGCCCAGCCGGTCACAGGCGGTGCGGAACAGGCGGAGGTCCGGTTTCGCCGCGTTCTCGACGTAGGAGAGCACGTAGGCGTCCACCAGGTCCGCCACGCCGAGCCGGGCGAAGGAGGCGCGGATGTCCCACGCGATGTTGCTGACCACCGCCACCTTGGTCCCCCGGTCGTGCAGGGCGCGCAGTACGACCTCGGTGTCCGGGTAGGGGCGCCAGTGGGCCGGGTCGAGCATCAGCTCGTACACGTGCTCCGCGTGGGCGGTGGAGACCCCGGCACCGCGCATGATCTCCACGTAGACCAGTCGGTGCAGCTCCGGTTCGAGGTCCCGCCGTTCCCAGGCGTGTTGGAGACCGGCGGGCAGGCCTGCTCCGGGGCCCGTCGGGGCGATCAACGCGCGCAGCAGGCGGTCCTGCGCCGCCGAGTCCATGATCAGCCCGGGGTCCCCGATCGAACCGTCGAACCAGGACCCGTCCTGCTCCAACCGGAACAAGGTTCCCGAGAAGTCGAAGAGCACCCCGTCGATCGCCATGTCACCCACCCTAAGCCGGCGGCGGGCGGCGGTCACGCTCCTGTCACGGCCGTCCCACGGCCGAACCTGGCCGAATCCCGCGTTCGCTCCCCAGGGCCGCGGCGCCGTTCACCGCTCGGGGACCAGCAGCGCGGTGGCGATCGCCGCGATGCCCTCGCCCCTCCCGGTCAGGCCGAGGCCGTCAGTGGTGGTCCCGGTGACGCTCACCGGACCACCCACCGCCTCGGAGAGCACCCGTTGGGCCTCCGCCCGGCGGGGGCCGACGCGGGGAGCGTTGCCGATCACCTGCACGGCCGCGTTGCCGAGTCGGAAACCCGCACCGGCCGCCAGGGACCTCGCCTCCGCCAGGAACTCGACGCCGTGGGCTCCGGCCCAGCGCTCGGAGTCGGTGCCGAACACGGCGCCGAGGTCTCCGAGCCCGGCGGCGGAGAGGACGGCGTCGCAGAGCGCGTGCGCGGCCACGTCGCCGTCCGAGTGGCCCGCGCAGCCGTCGACCCCCTCCCACAGGAGACCGGCGATCCAGCAGGGCCGGCCGGGGAGCACCGGGTGGACGTCGGTGCCGAGGCCCACCCGGGGCAGCAGGTCACTCACCGCTGGTCGCGCTCCGTTCTGGTGCGTGGTCTCCCCCGGTCGCCTCGGCGAGGGCCTCGGCGACCACCAGGTCGAGGGGAGTAGTGATCTTGAACCCGTGGGGGTGCCCGGGGACGGTGAGCACCTTCTCGCCACGGCGCTCGACCAGGCCGGCGTCGTCGGTCGCGCCCGGCCCGGCGACGAACCGCCCCGAGCGGGACGCGCCTTCGGGTGCCTCCCCCTGGGTGGCGCGAGCGGCGAGGCCGTGCGCCCGCAGCAGCACGTCGACCGCGAAGGCCTGCGGGGTCTGGGTCAGCCTCAGCAGGGAGCGGTCGGGGGTGTGGCGGACGAAGCCGGTGGCGTCGACCTCCTTCACGGTGTCCGCGAGCGGCAGCACCGGGGTGACGGCTCCGGCCCCGGCCCGGACCGTGTCGACCACCGACCGAATCACCGAGGTCGGCATGAACGCCCGCGCGGCATCGTGGACCAGGACCACGCTGGTGTCCGGCAGGGCAGTGAGCGCGGCGCCCAGCGCCAACCGGACCGAATCGGACCGGGTCCCGCCTCCCGCGACGACGTCCACCGCCCGCCCGAACGGCGCGAGCAGGTCGGACACCTCGCTCAGCTGGTGTTCGGGTGCCGCGACGACGACCCGGTCCACACAACCGGACTCGACCAGGGCGCGGACCGCCCTGACCAGCAGGGGTTCCCCGGCGACGACCACCAGGGCTTTCGGGCGGCCAGCACCCAGCCGGACGCCGTGTCCCGCGGCGGGCACCAGTGCGACGACGCTCACGACGACCGCCGTCCCTTGACGCGTTCTTCCACTAGCAACGACTCCACAGAAAGCCCGCCGCACGCGGCTCCGCCACCGACCGGCGGCGGACGGCCGGTACGTCGAGCCCCTCCCGCAACGCGGGAGCCGGCGCGTCGGCCGGCCCCCGTTCCCGGTCGCGGAACGGATCCGACGTCGCGGAGGTCCGTGGGGGTTCAGGAAGCGGTCGCGAGGACCTCGTCGAGCAGCGTCTCCGCCTTGCCTTCGTCAGTGCCCTCGGCGAGAGCCAGCTCACTGACCAGTATCTGCCGCGCCTTGGCCAACATGCGCTTCTCGCCGGCCGACAGGCCCCGGTCCTTCTCGCGCCGCCACAGATCACGCACCACTTCGGCAACCTTGTTCACGTCGCCGGACGCGAGCTTCTCCAGGTTGGCCTTGTACCGCCGGGACCAGTTGGTCGGCTCCTCGGTGTGCGGAGCACGCAGCACCTCGAACACCCGGTTCAGCCCTTCCTGCCCCACGACGTCCCGCACACCGACGATTTCGGCGTTGTCGGCGGGGACGCGCACCGTGAGGTCGCCCTGGGCTACCTTGAGAACGAGGTACTGCTTCTCCTCGCCCTGAATTACTCGGGTTTCGATTGCTTCGATGAGAGCGGCACCGTGGTGCGGGTAGACGACGGTCTCTCCGACCTTGAAAACCATGTGTCCTCTGCCCCTTTCGCTTCGCCCATCTTAACACGGGACACAAGCTGACCCCGAGCAGCCAGCGAACCCTTGTTGCAGGTCAGGGGCCGTGCGCGGGGTTGACAAATCCCCGACCGCCATGCATGTGACGCCCCTTTCCCCACCTGTTGATCTAGGCTGGCACACCGAACGGGTGGACGCGCGCCCCTGTTGGGATCTGGTTGTGAGTGACCGGTGGGCCTTGGATAGGCTGCCGACACGTCAGCTACCGCCACGGACATGCACCGCAGTCCCGGTCAGAGGGAGGACCGCACGTGACAGGCGCACCGAAGGCACCAGGAGTCGGAGGCGCCGGCAGGACGCTCCCGTCCCGCACGCGTCGCGTCGGCATGCTCCCCGCCGCGTTCGGCCTGGGCGCGGCCCTGCTGCTCACCGGGTGCAGCGCCGGCCAGATCACCCAGACCAGCTCGCAGGTGCCCGTGATCGCGGGCGCCGACGCGGACGCGGGGACGATCGCGGTCCGCGACGCCAAGCTGACCTTCCCCACCGAGCAGGACCCGCCCGCCTACCCGGCGGGATCGGACGCCCCGGTCTCGGTCACGATCGTCAACCGGGGCACCGACGCCGACACCCTGCTGTCGGTGACGTCCCCGTCCGCGGAGTCGGTGACGGTCGAGGGCGACACCACGCTGCCGGCCGGCACCAAGCTGGTCGCGACGGGCCTGGGCGCGGAGTCCGAACTGGCGGTTCCCGGCGCCGGGGAACCCGAGGCCGGTGAGCTGACCCAGCCGGCCCCGGAGACGGACGCCGCCCAGTCGGGCCAGGACGCCGCCGACATCGGCGTGTTCTCCCTCACCCTCGTCGGCCTGCACAACGAGGTCCACCCGGGGGTGAACGTGGAACTGGTGTTCGAGTTCGAGAACGCCGGGCCGCTGAGCCTCCAGGTACCCGTGGGCGAGGACCCGGAGCCGGCCGTCCGGGGCGACTGAGCCCTCCCCCACCGCCGGCTGGTCCGCGCCTGGCGGTGTGACGGCCGGGGCCGTGCGATCCCTGGAGCGGAGGTCGGCGCGGGCCCGCCGCTCTGGGGTGCGGCACCCTCCCGTGGCCGGGTCCGTCGGGTGGCTGTCCTACCTTGCAGGTCGTGGCGACCAAGAACACCAGGGCCTCCCGCCCCCGGCACCGGTGCGCCGAGTGCGGCCACGAGGTGGCCAAGTGGCTGGGACGGTGCCCCGAGTGCCAGGCCTGGGGCAGCATCGGCGAGATGCCCGCCGCTCGCACGAGCGGAGTGAGCGGGGCGGGCCGTCTCGCCGCCGGGGCACCCTCGACGCCGGCGAGACCGATCGTCGAGGTCGACGTCGAGTCGAGCAGGGCCCGCCCCAGCGGGGTTCCGGAGCTCGACCGTGTCCTGGGCGGTGGCCTTGTCCCCGGGGCGGTCGTGCTGCTCGCCGGGGAACCGGGCGTCGGGAAGTCCACGCTCCTGCTTGAGGTGGCCCACCAGTGGGCCGCGAACTCCGACGAGCCCGCCCTGTACGTCACCGGCGAGGAGTCCGCCGGTCAGGTGCGGCTCAGGGCGGAACGCACCAACAGCCTGCACCACCGGCTCTACCTCGGCGCCGAGAGCGACCTGTCGGCCGTTCTCGGGCACGTCGAGGCGGTGCGCCCCGGACTGCTCATCGTCGACTCGGTCCAGACGATGCAGTCTCCGGAGGCTGACGGCAGCCCGGGTGGGATGACCCAGGTCCGGGCCGTCACGGTGGCGCTGACGGCGATGGCCAAGGAACGGGGGGTCCCGGTGGTCCTCGTCGGCCACGTGACCAAGGACGGGTCCGTGGCCGGTCCCCGGGTGCTGGAGCACCTGGTCGACGTCGTGCTGCACTTCGAGGGCGACCGCCACTCGACGCTGCGGATGATCCGGGGGGTGAAGAACCGGTTCGGGGCGGCGGACGAGGTCGGCTGCTTCGAACTGCGGGACGACGGCATCATCGGCCTGCCCGACCCGTCCGGCCTGTTCCTCAGCGACCGCGAGGTCACGGTGCCGGGCACGGCCGTCACCGTCGTCGTGGAGGGCAAACGGCCGTTGCTCGCCGAGGTCCAGGCCCTGGTCGCCGCCTCCACGCTGGCCACCCCCCGTCGGGCGGTCAGCGGACTGGACTCCGCTCGGGTGTCGATGATCCTCGCCGTCCTGGAACGGCGCGGCCGGGTCCGGCTCGGCGACGCCGACGTCTTCACCGCCACGGTGGGTGGGATGAAGGTGACCGAACCGGCGGCGGACCTGGCGCTCGCGCTGGCCGTGGCCTCGGCCAAGGCCGATGTCGCCCTGCCCTCCGACCTCGTGGTGCTGGGTGAGGTCGGACTGGCCGGGGAGGTCCGCCGGGTCACGGGGCTGGGGCGGCGACTGGCCGAGGCCGGGCGGCTCGGCTTCCGGCGGGCCCTGGTGCCGCCCGACTCGGGGCGGGTTCCGGAGGATGTCGCGGTCACCGAGGTGCCCCACCTCGGTGCGGCGCTGGCGGCGCTCCGGGACGCGGCGCAGGGCTGACGGCGGTGTGCGCGGCGTGCCGGGCCGGGCCGGCGCCTCGGCGACCCCGGCTCAGCCCTCGGCGTTGTCCTCGCCCTCGCGCCGCCGGCGTCCGAAGGTAAGCCCGGACCCCACCGCGAGGGCCAGGGCGGCGACGGTGAGCAGCGGGAGGAACCGCAGCAGCCCGCCGTCCCCACCGTCGGAGGCGTGGTCGACGAAGCGGTGGGGTTGGTCGCCGGCGCCCTGCGTCCCCTCCACGGCCCGGGGTTCGGCGTACTGGGCCGCCGCGGACCCTCCGGGGGCGGCGTGGTCCTCCGGGGGCGGCGCGTTCCCCGGCCCCACCACGGTGAGCGTGCCGGTGGTGGGTTGGGACAGCACGCTGTCCACCTCCTGTTCGACGCTCACCGTCCTCGTGCCGTCCGGCAGCGGTTCGACGGGTGTGACCGACCAGTGCCCGTCGCGGCCGACGGTGGCGACGCCCACGACGTGCCCGTCCACCGAGACGGACACGTCGGCTCCGGGCGTGCCGGTGCCGGCGATCACCGGGCGGTTGTCGGTGGTCTGCCAGCCGGTGACCGGCGCGCTGATCTCGGGTTCCGGCGGTGAGACCACGAAGGAGGTCATGACGAGGCCGGACTGCCACTCGGTCCCGTTGGGGGCGGTCCAGAACTGGGAGACGGCCAGTTCGTACCGGCCGAGTGGCAGTTCCTCCTCCGCGTCGATGCGCCACGACCCGTCCGCTTCCGCGACCGTGGTCGTCCGGCTCCCCCGGTGCTCGACGGTCACCTCGGCGCCGGGCTTCGCCGTGCCGATCAGGGGCAGCAGCCGGTCGGTGTGCCGGGATCCGTCTTCCGGGAACGTGACGACCGGGGTCCTGAGCTGGGGTTCGTCCGGATCGAGGTAGGCGGGGACGCCGTCGCCGTTCTCGTCGCGGACCTCGGTGGGGTCGTCGGCGAGCTCGATGTGGTCCGGGACCCCGTCCCCGTCGCTGTCGTCGGCGGTCGTCAGGATGCGCAGCTCGTCGCCGTGCGCCGGCAGGACGTTGGTCGCCAGGGGCTGGGCGTAGCCGGCGGTGCTCGTCACCCCGCCGGCGGCACAGCCGTGGTCGCCGGGTGTGGTCGAGCCGGCGGAGTGCAGACCGACGGCCGCCGTCCCGGACAGGACCGGAGCGCCGCTGTCGCCGGAGGCGGTGCAGGCGTCGTGCCGGAAGGTCAGCTGGTGGTGGCGCCCCCCGGCGAAGTCGTCCACCCGGACGTCCACCTCCACCGCGTCGATGGTGCCGCACTCCCATCCGGACGCCTGACCGACCACGCACACCGGCATGCCCTCGATGGGTGCGGCGACCGTCTCCACGGGCAGGGTGTCACCTCGCGCGTCGGTGACCCCGGGTCGCATCGGGTACCTCGGGTCGGTGATGCGGACCACGGCGTGGTCGTGGCCGTGCCCGCCTCCGGTGATGCTGTCCCAGAAGACGGCCTCGAAGACGCCGATCAGGCTGTCGTCCCGTTGGCTCCTGACCTGCCGGGCGTTGCCGTGCCCGCAGTGGCCGGCGGTGAGGGAGGTGGCGCGGCCTCCGGCGTCGAGCGCGTTGAACCCGAGCGAGCAGGGCCGCCCGGGGCCGCCGTCCTCCCGGCGGGCGGTGATGCCCTCCCACCCGAACAGGTCGAGCTGGGGGTGGGGCCGGTGATCGGCGTACCTGACGCCGACCCGGACGTCGTCCTCGGGTGCCCGGGCCGCGAGCTCCCGCCCGGCCGGGCTGTCGACGACGGTGAGCTCGACGCTGCTGGTCCTGGAGCTGACGCCGACGGCGTGGACCAGTGCCTCCTGGGCCGAGGGCAGTCCGCTCACCCAGTCCCGGACGCGGTCGGCGGCCTCGGCCAGCCTGCGCACGTCCAGCCCCCGCAGGTGCGTCCGCGCTCCGGCCGCCCGCGCGGTTTCGGCTGCGGCCTGGCTGGTGACCGCCACGTTCAGCCCACCGTCGTCCGGGTCGAACCAGGCGCCGCCGAACTGGTCACCGAGTGCGTCCCGCAGGTCGTCAGCGATCTCCGCCGCCGCGGCCGCGCGCCCGGCGTTCAACGCGTAGGACCGGGGGTCGGTGTCCAGGTCCCGGCGGATCGCCTCGGCCAGCCCGGCCGGGTAGCTGGCCGCCTGCTCGCGCGCCCTCGTCGTCGCCGTCGTGCCCTCGGTGGCGAGGACCGTCGGTTCGCTCTCGCCCGCGCGCGCGACCGGCTCGTCGATCGTGGTCGCCGCCCCGAGGGACGCGGCGGTCAGGAGGACGAGCAGCCGGGCGGTGAAGCCGCTTCTCGCTCTCACCGCGTCCGGCCCGGTTCAGGGGCGTTTCCCCGGTTGGGCGACATAATCGCGAAGCTAGCGCGGGTGGCGGTGCGCGACCGGCGTGGGGAGCGAAAAGACGCTGAACGGTGTTCGGCTCGTTAGCTTTCGCATGCGAAAAGCACACAACGCCGTGACCTGCGGAGTTATGTGCGGTTCGCGAGTGGGCGGAGGCGGCGGCGGGAGCCTGGGGTCATGGCAGGAGCCGGAACGGGACCGGGTCGCCCACGAGCTCCCCCAGGCGGGGGACCAGGAGGTAGTCGCCCGCCGGCACCTGGTGCCGGTCAGGGGGACAACCCGGTTCCGATGTCCGTCCCGCCCAGGTGATCTCGAACCTCAGCTCCTCACCGGGGTCGAGCACGGGGACCTCGGGCTGGTTCGCGGAGTAGCAGTGGTTGCTGGACCACAGGACCGTGCGCTGGTCCGCCGTGGTGACGGTCAGTTCGCGGAGCTCCCGGTTGACGTCCCGCGCGCACGGCACGGTCCCCTCGTTGGCGACGAGCAGCCCGAGGACCGGCCGTTGACCGACCCGGTGCTCGGGCCCGGAGCTCTCCGCGCGCACGGAGATCGCCTCGTCCGGGCACACGGGCGGGGGTCCGGGCGGGGGCGAGGAGGACGCCGCTATCGCGCTGGTCCCGGTCCCGGGACGGGCGGTGCCGGACGCGTCGCCCTCCCGCTCGTCCCCGGGGTCGGTGGAGCGGCTGGGCGGGGGGCTGGTGCTGGCCGCCGTGGTGGGGCCGGCGGTCCCGGGGCGGGGGACGTCGCCAGCGGCCTTCGCCGGGTCCCGCTCGTGCGACGCGGCCCGGTCGGTGTCCTCGCCGCCGGAGGCGGCGGCGACCGCCCAGAGCGCCAGGACCACGACCAGGACTGCGCCACCGAGCGCGACCAGGCGACGACGCCAGTACACGGTGGGGGGCAGGGGGCCGGTCGGGTGGATCACGCGTCCGACGGTAACCCGATCACTACTCCAGGTGGAGCAATGGCCGTTCGTTCGCCCACGCGTGTCGTCTGACCCGTTTTCGGGGTGGTCGAACTCAACCCTGGTTCGGCCACGGGGTGCCCGTCGGGCACCGGCTCCGCGCTGGTGCCCGTGCGGATGACCACCCCCCGTCCTCCCCGGGCCGGGGCACTGCCAGGATCAGACCGCCATGAGAAGCCAAGAGCTGTCGCCGGACACCGTCCTCGCCTGGTTCGACGTCCACGCCAGGGACCTGCCCTGGCGTGATCCGGACACGAGCGCGTGGGGCGTGCTGGTGAGCGAGATCATGCTCCAGCAGACACCGGTCTCCCGGGTGGAACCCGTGTGGCTCAGCTGGATGGCGCGCTGGCCACGGCCGTCGGACCTGGCCGCCGAGACCCAGGGCGAGGTCGTCCGCGCCTGGGGCAGGCTCGGCTACCCCCGGCGAGCGTTGCGGCTGCACGCCGCGGCGACCGAGATCGCGGACCGGCACGACGACGTCGTGCCCTCGGACGTGGACGTCCTGCTGGGGTTGCCCGGGATCGGGGCGTACACGGCGCGGGCGGTCGCCGCGTTCGCCTACGGTCGGCGCACGCCCGTCGTCGACACCAACGTCCGGCGGGTGGTCGCCAGGGCGGTGCACGGCGCGGCCGACGCCGGCCCGCCGTCGACCACGCGGGACCTGGCCGACGTGGCGGCGCTGCTTCCCACCGCCGAGGCGAGGGCGGCCCGGTACTCGGCGGCGTTGATGGAGTTGGGGGCGATCGTGTGCACCGCGCGGTCGCCGAAGTGCGCCGACTGCCCCGTCCTCTCGGACTGCGCCTGGCAGCGGGCCGGTCGCCCCGCCTACACCGGGCCGGCGAAGGCGGTGCAGCGGTTCGCGGGAACCGACCGCCAGGTGCGGGGTCTGCTGCTGGACGTGGTGCGCGGGTCCGACCGCCCGGTGGAGCGTCACCGGCTGGACCTGGTGTGGGCGGACGCGGGCCAACGGGACCGCTGCCTGGACAGCCTGCTCGTCGACGGGCTGGTGGAACAGACCGACGAGGGCCTGTTCGCGCTGCCGGGCGAACACTGAGAACGCCCGCCCCGTCGGTCACCGCAGGGTCCCGGCCGGGCGACCGCGCCGTCACCAGGTCGGTTCCCTCGCCGTTCGGGTGAGTTCACCGACCCAGCCCCCGGGGGCCGCCCCCGTCGGGGCACACTGCGGCTCGTGGCGGAGGCACTGGTGTTCTACTTCGACGACGAGGCCGAACGGGCCATCCGGGTGTTGTGGGAACGGCTGGAACGCGCCGGGGTGCCCAGTCTCGCGCGGCTGGGCCACGGGCAGCACCGGCCGCACCTGACCCTTGCGATGGGGGCCGGCTTCCCAGGGCCGGTCCGACGGGAACTCGCCAGGGAACTGAACCGGATCCACCTGCCCGACCTGTGGCTGCACACGGTGGGAACCTTCACGACCAGCGAGGACGTGCTCATGCTCGGCGCGATGGTGGACGTCGAACTGCTCGCGGTGCACTCCGCCGTCCACGACGTGCTCGCCGGTGGCGTGAAGCAGCCCTCCGCGTACTACCTGCCCGGTTCGTGGGTCCCGCACTGCACACTGGCGATGGGGATCACCGGCGACCAGCTGGTGACGGGGTTCGCGGCCCTACGCCCGGTGCCCGCGATCCACGCCAGGATCAGCGGGGTGGGGATCGTCGACACCGTCAGCGGAAAGGTATCGACGCTCCTCACGAGGTGACGGGCGGGCGCCGGACGCCGCGGGAGCGCCCACCGAGCCCGGAGATCCGGCGCCGCCGACCAGCAACCCCGGGTACGGTCGTGGCATGGCAGTCGTGAAGATCAACGCGATCGAGGTCCCCGAGGGTGCCGGCCCGGAGCTGGAGAAGCGGTTCGCGGCCAGGGCCGGCGCGGTCGAGAAGGCTCCCGGTTTCCTCGGCTTCGAACTGCTCCGCCCGGTCAGCGGGGACACCAGGTACTTCGTCTACACCCGGTGGGAGACGGAGGAGGACTTCCAGGCCTGGGCCGGGGGGCCGGCGAAGGCGGCGCATGCCGGGGAACGGGCCAAGCCGGTCGCGAGCGGGGCGGACCTCCTGGAGTTCGAGGTGGTCCAGCACGTGGAACCCTCCTCCGGGCAGGGATGAACCAGGACGACCTGCACCGCGCCGCCGAGCTCCTGCGCGGTGCCGAGGCGCTGCTGGTCTGCGCGGGGGCCGGCATCGGCGTGGATTCCGGCCTCCCGGACTTCCGGGGTGACGAGGGGTTCTGGCGCGCCTACCCGCCCTACCGCCGCCTCGGTTTGAGCTTCGTCGAGCTGGCCGACCCGGTCCACTTCGACGCCGACCCGGAACTCGCGTGGGGCTTCTACGGTCATCGCCTGGACCTGTACCGCTCGACCCTGCCGCACGCGGGGTTCGGCGTGCTGCGGTCCTGGGGCGCGGACCTGCTCGGGGGCGTCCGGGTCTTCACCTCCAACGTCGACGGGCAGTTCCAGCGGGCCGGTTTCCCGGCGGACGAGGTCGTCGAGTGCCACGGCTCGATCCACCACCTCCAGTGCGGTGTCCCGTGCGGGCCGCACGTGTGGCCGGCGGACGATGTGCGGCTCACCGTGGACGCGGAGACGATGCGAGCGTCGTCCCCGCTCCCGACCTGCCCTCGGTGCGGCGCGGTGGCCCGCCCGAACATCCTGATGTTCGGTGACGGCGCCTGGCTCGGCACCCGGACCGAGGCGGTGATGTCCGAGTACGTGCGGTGGCGGCGCGAGCTCCGCCGCGCCCGGCTCGTCGTCGTGGAGGTCGGCGCGGGCACCGCCGTTCCGACCGTTCGGCGTCAGGCCGAACTCGCCAGCGCGGCGGATGGCGCCCTGGTGCGCGTCAACCCCAGGGAGGCGGAGGTGCGGCACGGCCGGGGTGTGTCCCTGCCGGGTCCGGCCCTCGAGACCCTCCTGGCGCTCGACGACCTCCTGGGGTGAGGGAGCGTCCCCCGGCCCCGTCCCCTCCCGGGACGTCCTGTCCTGCCCGCCCCGCGCCGCCAGCCGAGCGGCCCCGTCACGGCCGGCGTTCCCGTCGCGCAGCGGCGGTCAGGGCTGGCGCCCGGGTAGCCTGCGTGCACCGCCCCGGTGCGCCGCACCACCGCGCGGGGGCGGGGACCGTGGTCCCGTTCCGCTTACCCCGAGTCACCGCCTCCCGCTCGCCTGCTCCTGAAGCCGTCACCCAACTAGGTGACGGCCAGCGTGGTCGTCGCTCGCTCGGTCCGGGGAAGGACGGTGACAGCGGGCTGTGCGCGATCCGTCAGCGCCTGGGGGCATCGTGGCGGACGAACACCCAAGGGGAGGAAAGCATGTCGTATGCGATCCAGGCCGAAGGCCTGGTGAAGCGGTACCGGGAGCACACCGCCCTCGCAGGGGTCGACCTGGCGGTGCCCGCCGGCAGCATCGCCGGCGTGTTGGGCCCGAACGGCGCGGGCAAGACGACCGCGGTCCGGATCCTCGCGACCCTGCTCCGCCTGGACGGGGGGCGGGCGTCGGTCGGGGGCTTCGACGTCAGCCGGCAACCGGTCAGCGTCCGGGAGATCATCGGCCTCACCGGGCAGTACGCGGCGCTCGACGAGGAGATGACCGGGCTGGAGAACCTCGCTCTCATCGGACGCCTGTTGAACATGAGCCGGCGCTCGGCACGGGCCCGGGCGAAGGAGCTGCTGGACCAGTTCGAGCTGTCCGATGCCGGTGGGCGGCCCGCCAAGGGCTACTCGGGGGGGATGCGCCGGCGGCTCGACCTCGCGGCGAGCCTGGTCGGTCGTCCCCAGGTGCTCTTCCTGGACGAACCGACCACCGGTCTCGACCCGCACAGCCGCAACCAGGTCTGGTCGCTGGTCCGGTCGCTGGCGGACGAGGGGGTGACGGTGCTGTTGACCACGCAGTACCTGGAGGAGGCCGACCGGCTGGCCGACCGCATCACCGTCATCGACCAGGGCCGGGTGGTCGCCGAGGGGCGGGCGGACGAACTCAAACGGAGGACGGGGGGCCAGTCGCTCCAGGTACGCACGAGCCTGCCTGTCGACATGGACACCGTCGCCGGCATCCTGACCGAGCTGGTCGGCCGGGCACCGCACCGTGACGAGGAGAGCAACCTCCTCACCGTGCCGGTGGAGGACCCCGTCGTGCTGTCCACGCTGGTCCGCAGGCTCGACGCCGCCGGGGTCGTCGCCGACGAGCTGGCGCTGCGCCTGCCGAGCCTCGACGACGTGTTCCTGGCGCTGACCGGGAGGACGACCGACACCGAGGAACGGCCCACCGCGGCCCCGGCGAAGGAAGGAAGTCTGGCATGAGCACCGCTGCCGTGGCCCCCGCCCGTTCCGGCTCCCGTCCCGGGAACATGGTCAGGCATGGCCTGGTCCTCGCCGGTCGCAGCGTCGGCAAGATCCGGCGGTCGCCGGAAACCCTGCTCGACGTCACCCTCCAGCCGATCCTGATGCTGCTGATGTTCGTCTACCTCTTCGGTGGGGCGATCGCGGGGAGCACGGACGCCTACCTCCAGCTGGTCCTGCCCGGGTTGATGGTCATGATCGCCCTGACCGCCAGCCTCGGGACCGGGTTCGCGTTGAGCCAGGACATCTCCAAGGGAGTGTTCGACCGGTTCCGCAGCCTGCCGATCGCCCGGTCCGCCCCGCTGGTGGGCGCGGTGCTCGGGGACATCGTCCGGTACGCGGTCTCGCTCGCCGTGCTGCTGGGGTTCGGGATGCTGCTCGGTTTCCGCGCGACCACCGACCCGGTCTCGGTGCTGCTCGCGGCACTGCTGGTCATCGCGTTCGGCCTGTCGATCTGCTGGCTGTCGGTGCTGCTCGCGATGCTGGTCCGCAGCCCGCAGGCCGTGATGGGCATGTCGATGGTCGTGATCTGGCCGCTGATGTTCGGCAGCAACATCTTCGCGCCCACCGAGACCATGCCCGGGTGGCTCCAGGCGTGGGTGAACATCAGCCCCATCACCCAGCTGTCGGACACCGCTCGCGGGCTGATGATCGGCGGGGAGGTCGCCGGGCCGTTGGTGGCATCGCTGCTGTGGATGGCCGGCCTGCTGCTGGTGTTGTTCCCCGCCGCGTCCTGGGCCTACCGGCGGCGCCTCAGCCAGGGCTGAGCAACGGCCGGGCCTCCCCGGGTCCGGGGCTGGGAGCGTCGGGCAGCGGGCCCGGCCTCCTGGCCCTCCGGAGCACCTCCTCGGCCTCCGCCTGGCTGAGGCTGGCGGTCGACCAGAAGTGGTGCCGCCACTCGTCGTCCGACAACGCGGCCCGCACCCCGTCCCGCACGCGGCGCAGGTCGGGATTGCCCTCGTCCAGGGTTCCCCGCAGCGCGTGCGACACCCCCAGCAGCCGGGCGGCTCCCTCCGGATCGCCGGCCTGCAGCGCCACGTCGGCGTGGACCTCGGCGGCGAGGGAGACGATCGGGAGTTCGTAGGGGCGGGAGAAGCGGGTCAGCACCTCGTCGGCGGCGGCCCTGGCCGCGGTCAGCCTGCCCTCCCGCAGCTCCAGCATCGCCTCCTCGAGCAGCACCAGGCCGTGGAACTGCTGGGAGAGCTCGTGCCGCTGGCCCCGCAACCGCTCCCTGGCCATCGCCAGTTCCTCCCGCGCCTGGACGTGGTGTCCCCGGTAGCGGTGCACCTGCGCGAGCAGACAGCGCGCTCCGGGTTCCAGGCTGGGACGTCCAGCCCGGAGCGAGGCGTGCAGCTGCTCGCGGATCTCCCGTTCCCCCTCGTCGAGCTGGCCGGCGCGAACCTTCTCCTGGGCCATGCACTGCCGCACGTGGACGATGTCGGGCTCAGCGCCGAGTTCCGTGACCAGCGCCAGGATGTCCTCGCCGGTGCGCAGCACCGCTTCGTGGTCCCCTTCGAGGGACTGCTGGACGAGCTGGGTGAACAACGCCCGGCTGGTTCCCCAGCGGTCACCGACGGCGGTGAGGGCCCGCACCACCTCGTCGATCGCCCCTCTGATGTCCTCGAACCGCCCCTCGATCTCCAGCAGCAACAGCCGGTTCAGCTGGCTGATGGCCCGTGCCCAGGGATCCGGTGAAGCGGAAGCGCTCGCCATGCTCGCCCGTGCCGCCTCCGGCCGCCCGGCGTAGAGGGCGAGCGTCAGCTCGATCATGGCCAGGACGGGGTAGCGCAGCATCGCCTCCGTCTCCCGGCAGGCCCGGTGCAGCCCGGCCCAGTCGAACCCCGCCGTGTCGGTGAACGTCGTCCGGAGGACGGCGTGGATCGCGTGGAGCGCCGCGCGGGCGGCGGGCGTCTGCTCGTTACCCGTCTCCTCGACGACCCGGAGGATCTCCGCCACCCGGGCGGCGGCCTCCGTCTCGTGGGCGAAGAGCCACCAGTACCAGCTCAGGGCGGTGCCGAACTCGAGCGCGAGACCCGCCTCGCGTGTCTCCACCGCCCAGCGGAGCGCCGCGTGCAGGTTGTCGTGTTCGGCGTGGATCGTCGCGATCGCCGTGAGCTGGTCCTGGCCCCGCAGCAGGCCGTCGGCCCACTGGGCGAGGCGGAGGTGGTGCTCGGCGTGCGCCGCCCGCAGCCGCCGGTCCTCCCCGGCCTCGCGCAACCGCTCCGCCGCGTAGGCGCGGACCGTCTCCAACATCCGGTACCGGCTGCGCCCGGCGTGGTCGTCGACGATGTCGACCAGCGACTTGTCCACCAGCGAGGTGAGCAGGTAGAAGATGTCCTCGGCTGGCAGGTCCTCGCTGGCGCAGATCTCCGTGACCGACTCGACGGTGGCGGAGTTGGCGAACACCGCGAGCCGCCGGGCCAGCACCCGCTCCGGCGGCAGTAGCAGATCCCAGCTCCACTCCACGACGGCGCGCAGCGTGCGGTGCCGGGGTAACGCGGAGCGGGCGCCGGCGGCGAGCAGGCGGAACCGGTCGTCCAACCGGTCGACGAGTTGGCGGAGGGTCATCGACCGCAGCCTGGCGGCGGCGAGTTCGATCGGCAGCGGGAGGCCGTCGAGCCGGCGGCACACGTCAGCGACCACCTCGACGTTCTCGTCGGTCAGGCGGAACCCGTGCGACACGGCCGCTGCCCGGTCGGCGAAGAGCCGGACCGCCGGCGCCTGGCGGATCTCGGCGTCGCCCGCCCTGTCGGGCGGAAGGCCGAGGGATCCGATCTGGCACAGGGCCTCGCCGGGCACGACCAGGGCTTCCCTGCTGGTGGCGAGCACCCGGAGCTGGGGGCACCGGGCGAGCAGGTCCGCGACGAGCGGGGCGACCGCGTCGACCAGGTGCTCGCAGTTGTCCAGCACCAGCAACGACGGCCGGCTGGCGAGCACGTCGACCAGTTCGACGATGGGTTGCCGCCAGCCCGCCTGCGCGGGCAACAACGCGGTCCTGCGGACGTCGAGGGCGTAGACCAGGGCGTCCATCAACTCGGCCGGGTTGCCCACCGGGGCGAGTTCCACGAAGACGACCTCGCCAGGGTCTCCCCGGCCGTCCGGGCCCGAGGAGGAGCCTGGAGCGCCGAGCGCTCCGACGAGCTCCGTCGCCATCCGTGTCTTCCCCGCACCGCCCGGCCCGACGAGGGTGACGAGCCTGGACCGGTCGAGGAGCCCGAGGGCGACGCCGAGCTCGGCCTCCCGCCCGACGAAGCTCGTGACGGGCGCGCGCGGCCCACCACGCCACCGCCGTGCCTCGGGTGGGCGCGGGGAGGACGGCTCCTCCGCGGTTGGCGGGGGGTGGGCTCCGGCGGTCCCGCCGCCGGGGCGGTTCGCCCTCAGCAGGCGGAGGTGCAGGCTCCGCAGGGCGGGTGCGGGGTCGACTCCGAGCTCCTCGGCGAGGGTGCGGCGGAGGCGGTCGTAGGCGGCGAGGGCGTCGGCCAGCCGGCCGACCGCCGCGAGGGCCTCGATGAGCACGCCCGCCAGCCGCTCGCGCAGTGGCCACTCACGAGCCAGCGGCTCCAGCCTGTCCACCACCTCGGCGAGATCCCCGAGGGCGAACCGGGCCTCGGCCCAGTCCTCGGTGAGGGTGAGGTGGCTCTCGACCAGCCGGTGCCGGGCCTCCTCGACGAACGGCAGCGGCGGGAGGTCGGCCAGGGGTCGGCCGCGCCAACGCCTCAGCGCTTCGGTGAGACTCCGGGCGGCCGCGGCCGTCTCCCCGGCCCTGGCCTCCGCCCGGCCCCGGACGGCGAGCTGTTCGACACCGAGGACGTCCACGTCGGCGGGGTCCAGGTCGAGCCGGTAGCCGGCTGCCGCCGACCGGAGTGCCTCCGCCGCCCCG
>NZ_AGVX02000181.1 GCF_000239155.1 Actinoalloteichus spitiensis RMV-1378 | reverse complement strand
TCTGACGCGATCAGACCGTGGTGGTCGTCCCACCGGCGGCGGTGATCTTCTCGATCGCGCTGCTGGAGAAGGCGTTGGCGGTGATGTCCAGCTTGACGCCACCCAGATCGCCGGTACCCAGCACCTTCACCAACTGGTTCTTGCGGACGGCGCCGGCGGCGACGAGTTCGTCGATACCGACCGTGCCGCCCTCCGGGAAGAGCCGGCCCAGGTCAGCGACGTTCACGACCTGGTACTCGACCCGGAAACGGTTCTTGAAGCCCTTGAGCTTGGGCAGCCGCATGTGCAGCGGCATCTGCCCACCCTCGAAGGCGGCAGGCACGTTCTTCCGCGCCTTGGTGCCCTTGGTTCCACGACCCGCGGTCTTGCCCTTGGAACCCTCACCACGACCCACACGGGTCTTGGCCGTCTTGGAACCGGGCGCGGGCCGCAGGTGGTGAATCTTGATGGTCATGGCCCTCAGTTCACCTCCTCCACCGTCACCAGGTGGCGGACGGTGTTGATGAGACCGCGAACCTCGGGGTTGTCGTCACGGACCACGGACTGGCGGATCTTCCGCAGCCCGAGCGTCCGCAGCGAGTCCCGCTGGTTCTGCTTGTTACCAATGGTGCTGCGCACCTGGGTCACCTTGAGCTGCGCCATGTCACACTCCCTGCCCGGCCCTGGCCCGCAGCATTCCGGCCGGCGCGACGTCCTCCAGCGGCAGACCACGGCGAGCCGCGACCTCTTCCGGCCGCTGGAGGCCCTTCAGCGCGGCCACCGTCGCGTGCACGATGTTGATCGCGTTGTCGCTGCCGAGCGACTTGCTCAGCACGTCGTGGACACCGGCGCACTCCAGGACGGCGCGCACCGGGCCACCGGCGATGACACCGGTACCGGGAGCCGCCGGACGCAGCAGCACCACACCGGCCGCCGCCTCACCCTGGATGGGGTGCGTGATGGTGCCGGCGATCCGGGGAACGCGGAAGAAGCTCTTCTTGGCCTCCTCGACGCCCTTGGCGATCGCGGCCGGCACCTCCTTCGCCTTGCCGTATCCGACACCGACCATGCCGTCGCCGTCTCCGACGATCACCAACGCGGTGAAGCTGAAGCGCCGACCGCCCTTGACGACCTTGGCCACGCGGTTGATCGCGACCACGCGCTCCAGATGCGGGGTCTTCTCCTGGGCCGCCCCGCCGCGGCCACCGTCCCGGCGGTCGCGGCGCTCTCCGCGCTCCGACCCGCCGTCACGACGCGTGCGTCCTGGCATCAGACGACCCTCTCGTTCGACTCGATCCTGTCCATGGTTCTCAGAACTCCAACCCCGCCTCGCGCGCGGCGTCGGCCAGGGCCGCGATCCGGCCGTGGTACTCGTAGCCGCCCCGGTCGAACACGACGGTGCCGATGCCCGCGGTCTTCGCGCGGGCCGCCACCAGCTCGCCGACCTTGGCCGCCCTGGCCTTCTTGTCGCCGTCCAGCGCCCGGACGTCGCCCTCGAGGCTCGACGCCGACGCCAGCGTGTGGCCTGCCAGGTCGTCGATCACCTGGGCCACGATGTGCCGCGAGGAACGGTGGACGACCAGCCTCGGCCGCTCCGCCGTACCGCTGATCTTCTTCCTGAGACGGAAGTGCCGGCGGGCCCTGGCCACCCGACGCGTGGTCGACACGTCCTTGCCGACGGGCTTGCGCTTGGCGGCGGTGGTTGCAGTGCTTTCGCTCATGATCACTTACCCGTCTTTCCGACCTTGCGGCGGATGACCTCGCCCGCGTACCGCACGCCCTTGCCCTTGTACGGGTCCGGCCGCCGCAGCTTGCGGATCTTGGCCGCGACCTCGCCCACGCGCTGCTTGTCGATGCCGTGGACGGAGAACTTGGTCGGGCTCTCCACCTGGAACGTCACACCCTCCGGGGGCGCGATCTTCACCGGGTGGCTGAAGCCGAGCGCGAACTCCAGTTCGGAGCCCTTGAGCGTCACGCGGTAACCGACGCCGTGGATCTCCAGCTTCTTCTCGTAGCCCTGGTTCACGCCGATGATCAGGTTGTTGACGAGAGTCCTCGACAACCCGTGCAGCGACCTGCTCTTCCGCTCGTCGTCGGGACGGCTCACCAGCAGGGAGCCATCCTCGTCACGATCGATGGTGATGGGTTCCGCCAGCGTGTGGCTGAGCGAACCCTTCGGGCCCTTCACCGTCACCGTGCGGCCGTCGATGGCGACATCGACACCCGAGGGAACGGTGATCGGCAGCTTTCCAATGCGCGACATGCCGTTACCCCCTTCCTCACCAGACGTAGGCGAGGACTTCCCCGCCCACGCCCTGCTTGGCCGCCTGCCGGTCGGTCATCAGACCGCCGGAGGTCGAGATGATCGCGATACCAAGGCCACCGAGCACGCGCGGCAGGTTGGTGGACTTGGCGTACACCCGAAGGCCGGGCTTCGATACACGCCGCAGGCCCGCGATGCTGCGCTCGCGGTTCGGCCCGTACTTGAGCTCGACGACCAGGTTCTGGCTCTTCTCGCCGTCCTCGACGCGGTGGCCGGAGACGTAACCCTCGCGCTTGAGGATCTCGGCGATGTTCGCCTTCAGCTTGGAGTGCGGCAGCACGACCTCGTCGTGGTATGCCGAGCTGGCGTTGCGCAGACGTGTCAGGAAGTCTGCGATCGGGTCGGTCATCGTCATGGTGACCTGGTCAACCTTTCTCGCCCTGGTTCCCCGTCGGGGCCTTGAGCGAACTAGTGGTCAGCGAGCTGGGCGTGGGGCGCCGGCTCCGGCGCCCGCCACGTCACCAGCTCGACTTGTGCACACCGGGCAGTTCGCCGCGGTGGGCCATCTCACGAAGGCACACCCTGCACAGGCCGAACTTGCGGTACACGGCGTGCGGACGCCCGCAGCGCTGGCAACGGGTGTAGGCCCGCACCGCGAACTTCGGCTTGCGCGACGCCTTCGCGATCAGCGCCTTCTTGGCCATCGGTTCTCCTCAACTTCGATGCTCACGTCGCGATGACGGACGGTCGGTTCAGCGTTCCTTGAACGGGAAGCCCAGCCGGCGCAGCAGCGCCCGGCCCTCCTCGTCGTTGATCGCCGAGGTGACGACCGTGATGTCCATGCCCCGCGGACGATCGATCGAGTCGAGATCGATCTCGTGGAACATCGACTGCTCGCTCAGGCCGAACGTGTAGTTGCCCTTGCCGTCGAACTGCCGGTCCGACAGGCCGCGGAAGTCGCGGATACGCGGCAGCGCGATCGTCAGCAGTCGGTCAAGGAACTCCCACATCCGGTCGCCGCGCAGGGTGACCCTGGCGCCGATCGGCATGCCTTCACGGAGCTTGAACTGTGCGATGGACTTGCGGGCCCGGCGCACCTCGGGCCGCTGGCCGGTGATGCTGGCGAGGTCGCGCACCGCGCCCTCGATCAGCTTGCCGTCCCGGGCCGCCTCGCCGATGCCCATGTTGACGACGACCTTGACCACACCGGGGATCTGGTGCGGGTTGCCGTAGTCGAACTGCTCGCGCAGGCCGGGGACGATCTCCTCGCGGTAGCGGACCTTCAGCCGGGGGACGATCTTCTCTGCGGTCGTCATGCTCAGATGTCCTTACCGTTCCTGCGGGAGATCCGCACCCGCCGACCGTCCTCGTCCTCGCGGTAACCCACGCGCGCCGGCTTCCCGTCGGAGTCGACCACCTGCACGTTGCTCACGTGGATGGTGGCCTCCTGCGTCACGATGCCGCCGGACTGCGCGCCACGCTGGGTACGGGAGATCTTGGTGTGCTTCTTGATCCGGTTCACGCCCTCGACCAGGACGCGCTGGGTCTGCGGGTAGGCCTGGATGACCTTGCCCTTCGCACCCTTGTCCTTACCGGCGATGACCACCACGGTGTCGCCCTTGTGCACCTTCATCAGAGCACCTCCGGCGCCAGCGAAATGATCTTCATGAACTTCTTGTCCCGAAGCTCCCGGCCGACCGGGCCGAAGATGCGGGTCCCACGCGGCTCGTTGTCGTTCCGGATGATGACGGCCGCGTTCTCGTCGAACCGGATGTAGGAACCGTCCGGACGGCGCTTCTCCTTCGCGGTGCGCACCACGACGGCCTTCACCACGTCGCCACGCTTGACGTTGGCGCCGGGGATGGCCTCCTTCACGGTGCCCACGATGATGTCGCCGATGCTCGCGTACCGCCGCCCGGACCCACCGAGAACCCGGATGCACAGGATCTCCCTGGCGCCCGTGTTGTCGGCGACCCGAAGCCGCGACTCCTGCTGGATCACGTCTACTCCTGACCTGCTTCTTGTGCGCCGGATTTCCGACCCGACGCACGCGGTCTCCTCATGCGGAGGGCGGCCCGACCACCGTCGGGCCGCCACCCGTCCAGACCAAGGACACCACAGGTGCCCTCGGGCCTCTTACTTGGCCTTCTCCAGGACCTCGGCCAGCCGCCACCGCTTGGTGGCCGACAGCGGCCGGGTCTCCATCAGCAGCACCCGGTCACCGACGCCAGCGGTGTTCTGCTCGTCGTGCGCCTTCACCTTGGTGGTGCGCCGCATGACCTTGCCGTAGAGCGCGTGCTTCTTGCGGTCCTCGAGCTGGACCACGATCGTCTTGTCCATCTTGTCGGACACGACGTATCCCTCGCGCACCTTGCGGCTGTTGCGCGCGTCGCCACCCGTGGTGTCAGTCACCGCGCCGTTCACGTCCTTCTCACTCATGCGGCACCCTCATCCGTGGCCTCGTCCTGCTCCGGCGACACCGAGAGGCCCAGCTCGCGCTCACGCATCACCGTGTAGATCCTGGCGATGTCGTGCCGCACGACGCGCAGCCGACGGTTGTTCTCGAGCTGGCCGGTGGCCATCTGGAAACGGAGGTTGAACAGCTCCTCCTTGGCCTCCCGCAGACGCTGCACCAGGTCGGTGTGGCTGAGCTCACGCAGCTCGGCCGCGCTCGTGGTAGCCGCTGCCATCAGAACTCACCACCCTCACGGGTCACGATCCGGCACTTCATCGGGAGCTTGTGGATCGCGCGGCGCAGGGCCTCACGAGCCACCGGCTCGTTCGGGTAGTTCATCTCGAACAGCACCCGACCGGGCTTCACGTTGGCCACCCAGTACTCCGGCGAACCCTTACCGGAACCCATCCGGGTCTCGGCCGGCTTCTTGGTCAGCGGGCGGTCCGGGAAGATGTTGATCCAGACCTTGCCGCCACGGCGGATGTGCCGGGTGATGGCGATACGAGCGGACTCGATCTGCCGGTTGGTCACGTAGGCCGGCTCCAGCGCCTGGATGCCGAACTCACCGAAGGTGACCTGGTTCCCGCCCTTGGACATGCCACGGCGGACCGGGCGATGCTGCTTGCGGTACTTGACCTTGCGCGGGATGAGCATCTCTCAGCCCTCCGTCTTCTCGGCAGGCGCCTCAGCCGCCGCCGGGGTGGACTCGGTCGCGCCGGCGCCAGCCGTCACGGCCTCCTTGGCCCGGCCACCCCGCTGCCCGCCCTCGCCACGACGGCGGTTCGGGCGGTCGGAGCGGTCACGGCGCGGCGGGCGGGACTCGGTGTTGGCCTCGCGGGCCTTCAGCCCGCCGACCAGCTCACCCCGGTAGATCCACACCTTGACGCCGATCCGGCCAAACGTCGTCTTCGCCTCGAAGAAGCCGTAGTCGATGTCCGCGCGCAGCGTGTGCAGCGGCACCCGACCCTCGAGGTAGAACTCGGAACGGGACATCTCGGCGCCGCCGAGCCGGCCGCTGACCTTGACGCGGATGCCCTTGACCTGCGGCGACCGCATCGCCGACTGGATCGCCTTACGCATGGCGCGCCGGAACGCGACACGGTTCGACAGCTGCTCGGCGACCCCCTGGGCCACCAGCTGGGCGTCCGACTCCGGCCCCTTGACCTCGAGGACGTTGAGCTGGATCTGCTTCTTCGTCAGCTTCTCGAGCTCCGACCGGATGCGGTCCGCCTCGGCACCACGACGACCGATGACGATGCCCGGCCGCGCGGTGTGGATGTCGACGCGCACCCGGTCCCGGGTCCGCTCGATGTCCACCTTGGCGATACCGGCCCGCTCCATGCCCTT
This sequence comes from Actinoalloteichus spitiensis RMV-1378, assembly GCF_000239155.1. Classification (GTDB taxonomy): domain Bacteria; phylum Actinomycetota; class Actinomycetes; order Mycobacteriales; family Pseudonocardiaceae; genus Actinoalloteichus_B; species Actinoalloteichus_B spitiensis. Next base: position 5,535 of record NZ_AGVX02000181.1, on the reverse strand, counting down.
GGAGAGCATCCGGCGGATCTTCACGTCCTCGGCGACGTATTCGGAGTACTGCTTGTCGGCGTACCAGCGGGACTTCCAGTCAGTGGTGATCCCCAGCCGGAAGCCGTGCGGGTTGATCTTCTGACCCACTACCGGGCACTTCCCTTCGCGCTGGACTTGCGAGCACCCGCCGCGGCCTTCGGGCGCGACTCGAGCTCGACGGTGATGTGGCTGGTCCGCTTCCGGACTCGGTACGCCCGCCCCTGGGCGCGCGGCCGAATCCGCTTCAGCGTCGGCCCCTCATCCACGTAGATCGTGGAGATCCACAGCGTGTCCGGGTCAAGATCCAGGTTGTTCTGTGCGTTGGCGACCGCGCTGGCGACCACCTTCGCTACCGGCTCACTCGCCGCCTGCGGCGCGAACTGCAGCACGGCCAGAGCTTCCTGGGCGTTGCGGCCCCTCACGAGATCGACCACGCGGCGCACCTTCATCGGCGTCGCGCGGACGTAGCGGGCCCGCGCCACGGCGCGCGACGGCGTCTCCGCGTCTTCCGGCGCCGCGGCGTCCTTTCGGGCGTTCATCGCTGTTACCCCTTGCTCTTGGTTCATCCGTGTCACGGTTGGCGCCTCAGCGGCGGCGCGACCGGCGGTCTTCCTTGACGTGTCCCTTGAAGGTCCGGGTCGGGGCGAACTCGCCCAACTTGTGCCCGACCATCGACTCGGTGACGAACACCGGGACGTGCTTGCGGCCGTCGTGCACCGCGAAGGTGTGGCCCAGCATGTCCGGGATGATCGTCGAGCGGCGGGACCAGGTCTTGATGACGGTCTTCTTGCCGGTCTCGTTCAGCGCGTCCACCTTCTTGAGCAGGTGGTCGTCAACGAACGGGCCCTTCTTCAGGCTGCGTGGCATCCTTCACTCCCTCCCTGCTCAGCGCTTCTTGCCGGTGCGCCGGCGGCGGACGATGAGCTTGTCACTCGGCTTGCGGCGGCGGGTCCGACCCTCGGGCTTGCCGTTCGGGTTCACCGGGTGGCGACCACCGGAGGTCTTGCCCTCACCACCACCGTGCGGGTGGTCGACCGGGTTCATGACGACACCACGCACCGTGGGGCGCTTGCCCCGCCAGCGGTTGCGGCCCGCCTTGCCCCAGTTGATGTTGCTGTGCTCGGAGTTCCCGACCTCACCCACCGTGGCGCGGCAGCGCACGTCCACGTTGCGGATCTCCCCGGAGGGCATCCGCAGCTGCGCGTAGGGGCCGTCCTTCGCCACGAGCTGCACCCGCGAGCCGGCGGAGCGGGCGATCTTCGCGCCGCCGCCGGGGCGGAGCTCGATCGCGTGCACCACGGTGCCCGTCGGGATGTTGCGCAGCGGCAGGTTGTTGCCGGGCTTGATGTCGGCGCGAGCGCCGCTCTCGATCGGGTCACCCTGCTTGATCTTGTCCGGGGCGATGATGTAGCGCTTCTCCCCGTCCGCGTAGTGCAGCAGCGCGATCCGCGCGGTCCGGTTCGGGTCGTACTCGATGTGCGCGACCTTGGCCGGCACGCCGTCCTTGTCCGCCCTGCGGAAGTCGATCAGGCGGTAGGCGCGCTTGTGACCGCCGCCCTTGTGGCGGGTGGTGATCTTGCCGTGCGCGTTGCGGCCGCCACGTCCGTGCAGCGGGCGCACCAGCGACTTCTCCGGCTCCGACCGAGTGATCTCGGCGAAGTCGGACACGCTGGCGCCACGACGGCCCGGCGTCGTCGGCTTGTACTTGCGGATGCCCATGTCTCAGCAGTCCTCAGTCACTAGAGTCCGGTTCGACTATCCGGCCGCCTCACGCGGCCGGGCCGCCGAAGATCTCGATCGGCTTGCTGTCCGGGTGCAGGGTCACGATCGCCCGCTTGGTGTCCTTGCGCTTGCCGAACCCGGTGCGGGTGCGCTTGCGCTTGCCGTTGCGGTTGAGCGTGTTCACCGTGGTGACCTTCACACCGAAGACCTTCTCGACCGCGATCTTGATCTCGGTCTTGTTCGCGCTCGGCGCCACCACGAAGGTGTACTTCTTCTCCTCGAGGAGCCCGTAGCTCTTCTCGGAGATCACCGGCGCGACCAGAATGTCGCGGGGGTCGGAAATCACTTCCCAGCCTCCTCTTCAGCCTCACCGACGCCGGACTCGGCCACCTCGGAGGACCTGGCGGTCGCCGTGACCGCCTTGCCACTGATGGGGCCGGCGAGGAAGGACGACAGCGCGTCCTTGGTGAACACCACGTCGTCGTTGACCAGCACGTCGTACGTGTTCAGCTGGTCCGGTGCGATCAGGTGCACGTTCGTCAGGTTGCGCAGGCTCTGCCAGCCGAGGATGTCCTCACGGGTGAGGACCACCAGCACCCGGCGAGCGGAGGTGACGCCCTCCAGCACCTTGCGGGCGCTCTTGGTGGACGGGACGTCGCCCTCCACCACGGCCGACACGACGTGGACCTGACCGGCCCGCGCGCGGTCCGACAGCGCGCCGCGCAGGGCGGCGGCCTTCATCTTCTTGGGCGTCCGCTGGGTGTAGTCCCTCGGGACCGGGCCGTGCACCGTGCCACCGCCGACGAACTGCGGAGCCCGCACGGAACCCTGCCGGGCGCGGCCGGTGCCCTTCTGGCGGTACGGCTTGCGGCCGCCGCCGGCGACCTCGCCACGCGTCCTGGTGGAGTGGGTTCCCTGGCGGGCGGCGGCCTGCTGGGCCACCACGACCTGGTGCATCAGCGCCACGTTCGCCTGGGCGTCGAACACCTCGGCGGGCAGCTCGACCGAACCGTCGGTCCCGCCAGCCGGGGTCTTGATCTCAACAGAGCTCGCGCTCATCAGACGGCACCACCCTTCGCGGCGGTCTTCACCAGCACCAGTCCGCCCTTCGGGCCGGGAATGGCGCCCTTGATCAGAATGAGGCCGGCGTCCACGTCGGTGCGGTGCACCTTGAGGTTCTGGGTGGTCACCCGGACGTTGCCCATCCGGCCGGCCATCCGCACGCCCTTGAACACGCGGCCCGGGGTGGCGCAGCCACCGATCGAGCCGGGGGAACGGTGCTTGCGCTGGGTGCCGTGGCTCGCGCCGAGGCCGGCGAAGCCGTGCCGCTTCATCACACCCGCGGTGCCCTTGCCCTTGCTGGTGCCGACGACGTCCACCAGGACGCCGGAGTCGAACACCTCCGCCGTCACCTCCTGGCCGACCTCGTAGTCACCGGCGTCGGCCGTCCGCAGCTCCACCAGGTGGCGGCGCGGGGTCACGCCCGCCGCGGTGAACTGGCCGGCACGCGGCTTGGTCACCCGGCGCGGGTCCACCGCGCCGAAGGCGAGCTGCACGGCCGAGTAGCCGTCCTTCTCCGGGGTCCGGATCTGCGTAACCACGTTCGGGTCGGCCTTCACGACCGTCACCGGCACGATCCGGTTGTTCTCATCGAAGACCTGGGTCATACCGAGCTTGGTACCCAGGATCCCCTTGATCTGCCTGTCAGACATGGGTCTCGTTCATCTCCGCCGCTTGGAATCCGTCGCGCCCGAAATCACTGAATGTTGACGTCGACGCTGGCCGGCAGGTCGATACGCATGAGCGCATCCACCGTCTTCGGCGACGGGTCGAGGATGTCGATCAGACGCTTGTGCGTACGCATCTCGAAGTGCTCGCGAGAGTCCTTGTACTTGTGCGGCGAGCGAATGACGCAGTACACGTTCTTCTCGGTGGGCAGCGGCACCGGTCCGACGACCCGAGCGCCGGTGCGCGTCACAGTCTCGACGATCTTGCGCGCGGACGCGTCGATCGCCTCGTGGTCGTAGGCCTTGAGCCGGATGCGGATCTTCTGTCCCGCCATGATGGCTTGCCGTTCCTCTAGTCTCGTGCCGCTATGTGACTAACGCTGCGAGTTCGCCGCGTTGCTCCCCGACCTGGTCCCGACTCATGACAGCGCCCCCACCTCGGAGGAAACACGGCCAGTCATCACGGTCACCGGTCCACGCGGTCGGGCGTGTCGCGCCCGATGCTCACAGACCTGCCCGTCGGCTCTGGTCGTTGGGATCCATCGCCACCGCCGTCCTCCGCACAGCGGAGAACCCCCGGCGGCGATCCGTAATCGACCCAAGCTCCCATCTGGCTCGGGACGCCGGCTCTCGCCCTCAGGGCGAGCAACCCGTACAGGATGCCACACCGCGGTGTGGCCACCAAATCGGGGGGAGGCGCGCTCCGCAGGGGAGCGCGCCTCCTCAACGACTCACTCGACGATCTTGGTGACCTGGCCGGCACCGACGGTGCGGCCACCCTCACGGATCGCCAGCCGCAGACCCTCGTCCATGGCCACCGGCTGGATCAGCTCGACGGAGATGCTGGTGCTGTCACCGGGCATCACCATCTCGGTGCCCTCGGGGAGGGTCACCACGCCGGTCACGTCAGTGGTCCGGAAGTAGAACTGCGGGCGGTAGTTGTTGAAGAACGGCGTGTGGCGGCCGCCCTCGTCCTTGGACAGGATGTAGACCTGCGCCTCGAACTTCTTGTGCGGCGTGGTGGTGCCGGGCTTGACCACGACCTGGCCCCGCTCGACCTCCTCGCGCTTCACACCACGGAGCAGCAGGGCGGCGTTGTCGCCGGCCTGGCCCTGGTCGAGGAACTTCTTGAACATCTCGATGCTGGTGACGGTGGTCTTGAAGGACTTCTCCTTGATGCCGACCACCTCCACCTCCTCGTTCAGGTTGATCTGGCCGCGCTCGATACGACCCGTGACAACCGTTCCACGACCGGTGATGGTGAAGACGTCCTCGATGGGCATCAGGAACGGCTTCTCGACCTCACGCACCGGGTCCGGCACGTTCTCGTCGACGGCCTCCATCAGCTCGAGGAGCTTGGCGCCCCACTCGGCGTCACCCTCCAGCGCCTTCAGCGCGGAGACGCGCACGACCGGCACGTCGTCGCCGGGGAACTCCTGCGAGGAGAGCAGCTCGCGGACCTCGAGCTCGACCAGCTCGAGGATCTCCTCGTCGTCCACCATGTCGGACTTGTTCAGCGCGACGAGGATGTAGGGCACACCCACCTGACGGGCCAGCAGCACGTGCTCACGGGTCTGCGGCATCGGGCCGTCGGTCGCCGCCACCACCAGGATCGCGCCGTCCATCTGGGCGGCACCGGTGATCATGTTCTTGATGTAGTCGGCGTGACCGGGGGCGTCGACGTGCGCGTAGTGACGCTTCTCGGTCTGGTACTCGACGTGCGCGATGTTGATCGTGATACCGCGCTGCTTCTCCTCCGGCGCCTTGTCGATCTCGTCGAACGGCGTGAAGGGGTTCAGCTCCGGGTACTTGTCGTGCAGAACCTTGGTGATCGCCGCGGTCAGGGTGGTCTTGCCGTGGTCGACGTGACCAATGGTTCCGATGTTGACGTGCGGCTTGTCCCGCTCGAACTTGGCCTTCGCCACTGGTTTGTCCTCCTGGACTTCTTCTTGCTTCCCGCCGTTCGACCTGTGGTCAGTGCCAGGCGGTTTCGATCGGTCGCCGCCCGGGTTGAGCGGCCCGTGGTGCGATGGCCCGCCACCGTCGGCCGACGGTGGCGGCCCCC
>NZ_AGVX02000182.1 GCF_000239155.1 Actinoalloteichus spitiensis RMV-1378 | reverse complement strand
CGCCGCTGCCGCCGCCGGCCCCGCCGGGGGCGGGCGGCCGCCAGGCCCGCAGCGCGGGGCGGAGGTCCGCATCCGCCCCGTCCACGGCGACGCGGTGCGCCTCGGCGAGCAGGTCGGCGATCACGATCCGGGCCCCGGTGGTCGCCGAAGCGATGGCGCCGTGCACCATCGCCAGGCTCAGCAGGTTGTCCGCCGCCACCGTGCTCGGTGGGAGCCCGGTCCGCAGGGCGTGTTCGAAGTCGGCCAGGGAACCGGCGATGTCCACCGGCGCCAGGGGCCCCGACCGCCGGGCCCGAAGCTCGGCCGCCACCTCGGCGGCCCCGGCGACCGGCACCGCGTGCTCCACGACGGGTTCGGCCTCGCCGTCCCACAGCGCCGACCCGTGCCGCCCGCTGACCCGCCACCGCCCGTTCCAGGAGGTCTCCAACCCGGGGGCGCACCAACTGCCCGTGTAGAGGTAACGCACTCCCCCGGTCATCTCGAAGATCGCCGTGGCCGCCGCGTCACCCCGGTACCAGCTCCAACGGGGGTTGAACTCCTCGCACCACACCGTCACCGGGTCGCCGCCCACCAGGTACCGCGCCGCGTCGAACGGGTGGATCGCCATGTCCAGCAGCAGCGGGTGCTCCATCTCCTCCCGGAACCCGCCGAACCTGGGTGCGCGGAAGAACTCGGTGCTGACCACGCCCACCGCCCCCAACGTCCCCGCCTGCCGCCGCAGCGCGGCCAACCCGGGGCTGTGCCGCCGGTTCTGGCTGACCGCGAACAGGCAGCCGGCCCGCTCGGCGGCCACCACCAGGCTGACCGCCTCGGCGAGGGTCGCCGCCAGCGGTTTCTCCCCGAGCACCGCCAACCCCAGGTCGAGGGCCTCCCGGGTCACGGAGTAGTGCGCCGAGGGGACGGTGACGTCGATGACCAGGTCGGGCCGGGTGGCCTCGGCGAGGGCGCGCAGCGACGTCGACACCGGCACCGGGGCCACCCCGCAGGCGGACAGCGCCGCCGTCGCCGCGTTCACGTCGAGGTCCACCACCCCGACCAGGTCCATCGTGGGCGAGGCGTCCACCGTGTTCAGCCAGGCCCGCCCCATCGCGCCCGCGCCCACCACCACCGCGCGCAGCGGGCCGGGGTGGTCGACGGTGCGGAAGGCTCCGCCGGTCATCGGGCCGAACCCGGAGACGCGTCTCCGGGGCTGGTCGCCGGCTCCTCGTCCCACCAGCCGACCGGGGAGCGGCGCAGCTCCGGTGGCGGCCCGACGGGCTGGTCCGGCCGTGCCCACCGCACCCCGTTGGCGATCACCCGCCGCACGTCGGGGTGGTGGTAGACGGGGTAGTCCTGGTCGCCGGGGCTGAAGTAGAAGATGCGGCCGTGGCCCCGGCGGAAGGTGACGCCGCTGCGGAACACCTCGCCACCGGTGAACGAGGACACGAAGACCAGCTCGTCCGGCGCGGGGATGTCGAAGAACTCCCCGTACATCTCCTGCCGGTCGATCACCAGCGGGCTCGGCACGCCCTCGGCGATCGGGTGACGCGGGTCGACCGTCCACACCAGCTCCCGGTCGTCGCCGTTGCGCCACCGCAACGCGCAGGTGGTGCCCAACAGCCGGGTGAAGACCTTGGAGAAGTGCCCGGAGTGGAGCACGACGAGACCCATCCCGCCGAGCACCCGTTCCCGGACCCGTTCCACCAGGGCGTCGTCGACGCGGTCGTGGGCGAGGTGCCCCCACCAGACGAGGACGTCGGTGGTGTCGACGACATCGGGCGGCAGGCCCTGCTCGGGTTCGTCCAGGGTGGCGGTGCGGATCGACGCGGCCGGGCCGAGGTGTTCCCCGATCGCCGCCGCCACCGCGCCGTGAATGCCCGCCGGGTAGCGTTCGGCGACCTCCGGCTGCGTGCGTTCGTGGACGTTCTCGTTCCAGACGGTGACCCGGGTCGGGTTCGGCGTTCCCTCGGGGGTGTCGGCGGCGGGACGGTGGTCGGGCACGGCACTCACCGGCGTTCCTCCATCGCACGAACGGTCACGGTCGGAGGACGTCGTCTGTCGTGCGTCGCGACACCCCCGCCAGGGTGAGCGGACCGCTCCGACGGACCAGGTCGACCGGTGTCCGCACGCGGGGGCTTGGCCACCGTGTCGATCTTGTCCTGCACCGCTGATCCAACCGACCCCCGCCAGCGGGAACAATCAGCCGGTCGGGCGATATGAGCACGGCCCATTCGACCGCACTCCGTGTCGAACACCGTTCGACGTCGTCACCCGTCACCCGTGTCGAATGTCCCCGTGCCGGTGGGTCCCCTGTGCGCGTCCTGCCACTCCTCGCCTCGCCGCCGCCCGCCGCTGCCCCCTCCTCCGGCTTCGGCCCGGCACCCGCCTCGGGCGGATGCCGGGCGCATCAGCTCAGGGACGGCTCACTACGTGAGGCCGGTGATCTCCAGGAGCGGGCTGCGCGCATGCCACCCCGCCCGGTCGAGCTCCTCGGACAGGCCCTGCGGGTTGTCGGGCCTGCTGAGCTGGTCGAGGATGTCGTCCAGGACACGACGGCGGTCCACGGCGTCGGTGACCTCGACGGCGGTGGCCGGGAGGTCGACGACCACCGACTCCTTGAGGTGCACGGTGAGGCGGGGGTCGGCCAGCAGGTTGCGGTACCAGTCGCGGGGACGGTCCGCCGGGTAGCCGGTGAGGAAGAACCGGCCCCCGGACCGGAAGAGCCAGATCTCGAGACGCCGGGGCAGCCCGGACCGACGCCCGGTCGTGGTGATGTCCACCAGCACGTCCGAATCGAGCGCCCGGCGCACGGCGGCCTCATCCGGTGTCCCCGTCCCCCTCGACGCCGGCTGGGGTTCCCACCGGTGCGACGCCGGGTCGTCCGCGTGGCGGGCGTAGACGTCGGGGGGACCGGCCACGTAGCAGGCGGTCACCTCCGCCTCGGCCACGAACTCGGCGGATCCCCACCAGCAGGACCATCCCCCACCGGTCGGCCGCTCGGCGGAGCGCGAGGGTGGCTCGACGCCTCCTCGGTGTCCCTCCTCCTGTTCGGTCCCCGTTGTCGAACCCCACGAAGGTACGAGCAGGTGCGAGTGCCGGAACCGCCCCGGGACACACCGACTCGCCGACCACCGGACGCCCGGTCCACAGCGAAACCACGAGGCGCACCGACGAGCAGCGGGAGCGGCCGAGCCACCAGTCACGGCAGCCCCGACGGCCAGCTCACGCGCCCCCAGCCGACGGATCGCGACGTCCGGAGCCATCCCCGGCACCACCCGAACCGACTGACTCCGGCGCCGGCCGTCCCCCCCGGCCTTGCCGTTTCCTCTTGCCCAGGACCAGGACCGTACTGGATGGCCCTGCCTCCGATCAGCTAGCGGAACCACGTGTCCGGTCGACCAACGGCCGAGCTCCGGCGAGGAGTCGCGGACGTTCCATTCCAGCAGGCTCGTTACCGAACACCCCATCCTGCTGGCGCCGAGCCAGCAGCGACGCCGGCGGGGCCGAGCCGACCGATTCGCTGGCCGTGCACAGTTTCCCCGCCGAGCGCGGCGAGGATCGGGGCGATCGCCTCTTCGGGGTCGGTATCGGCACGGCAGGTGAACAGATCGACGTGCGCGAGTTCGTGCTCGGGCCAGGTGGACACGGTCAGGTGGGACTCGGCCAGCACCAGCACGCAGGTGGCGCCGTGCGGCTGGAACACCACGGGCAGTTCGCCGAGCACCGTGCAGCCGAGCCGGGCGACCGCGGCGCGCATGGCTTCCAGCAGCTCGGCGGGTTCGGGATTGGGGATGGTGCAGCCGGTGATGTCGTAGACGGCGTGGATCACGGGAACCTCCAGGGATTGGTCAGGCCGATCGCCGGTCGAGGGCCGGGGCGTTGGCTGGGATGCGGATGAGGTCGGCGAGGTAGTCGACGGTGTAGGAGCGGTGCAGCCGGCGCGGTTCGGCCGCCCAACGGGTGACCTCGGTCCAGATCGCGTCGAGCGCGTCGTCTCCGTGCTGGTCGAGCAGGACATCGAGGTTGAGGAACGCCTCGGGCAGGTCGGCGTAGGCGGCGCCGTAGCGGACATAGAGCGTCTTGGACAGCTTGCCGCCGCTGCGGTCGAGCACGAGTGGGGTGAACACGCTGACCGGCCATGTGGCGGCCGGGATGCCCAGCGTCGCCAGCGCGGGTGCCAGGACGTGGGCGTGCCAGGCCCCGCCCCAGTCCGCGCCGTCCACCGACACCGAGCACGCCTCGTACAGCTCACCCTCGGCGGCGAGCAGGAACCCTTTCTGGATGGAGCGGACCGGGGTGTTCGCGTCGTACCAGCCGTCCGTACCGCTGATGTCGATGGTCTCCCGGTAGCGGCCGTGGACTGGGCAGAGCGAGTCGAGGTGAACGACTCCGTCGCCTGCGGTGATCGACAGGTTCTTCGCGGATTTCTCCATCAGGCGACACTCGGGGCAGCGTGGTCGGATGCGGACGATCCCGTCGGCCGGGGCCACGATCGAGCGGAAGTCCTCCAGACGGGAGGCCATGGCGTGCAGGCAGGTCCGCACCGGCGACAGCCCTTGGTAGATCGAGTACGGCCGGAACTCGTAGCGCACCTGCGAGCGGTCCGCCGCCCACCGCAGCAGCCGCTCGAACCCCCAGACCCGGTCGGCGCGGTCAAGGTGGCCGGAGTCGATGAGGTCGCCCACGGTGCGGGTGTAGATCTTGCCGTCGATCTCGACATGCTCTGCCGGGGCGTTGTCCAGAGCGTCGAAGATGACCGTCGCCGGAAGGTCCAAGACGTCGGCGTTGTGGCCGGCGATGGCGAACACCGAGAGCACCGTGACGACGGTGCCGATGTGCGGGGTGCCGTTCAGCTGCGCGGCGGTCGTCACACGCAGCCGCTGCTTGCCGCGGGCCGCGGCTCGCAGCAGATCGGTGTTGTCGCCCGTCAGATGCGCGATCCCGACCGGGGCGAAGATCAGCTCGCCTGGGCCTGGCGACTGAGCGGTTTGGCTGGTGGGCATGGCTGTGTCCTTCCGACGTAGGTCCACACGGCGGGAAACTCGGGATCGGCGATCGTGATCCGCTTGAGGAGCAGAAGGTGCACGCCTGCCTGGGCGGCGGCGTGCTGGTAGAGCTGGTGGGTCAGCTCGACTCGCCCGCGTGGGTCGCGGGCAACCCAGTTGGCGCCGGCGGTCCAGCCGCCCGGCGCGAGCAGGCGGTGAATCTCGCCGAACCGGGTGGTGAAGTGCTCGTCGTTGCGGCACAAGCCGAGCAACCCGAACTGGGTCACCAGGTCGAAGGTGGTCGCGGTCAGGTTGGCCGGCAGCGAACCGTCCAGGCAGTCGGCGCGGACCCGTACGACCAGCGATCGGCAGCGTGCCAGGAAGTCGTCGGGCTGGGCGCGCCCGCACAGCGCCAGCGCGGTGGTGTGCACGCCGCGAGGCCGGGCGAGTTCGGCGAACTGGCCCAGGATCTCCAGCCGTGTGCGATCGACGTCGACCGCGACGAGTTGCTGGGCGCGCAGGGCGATGGCCCACAGCATCGACTCCGATCCGCAGCCCAGGTCCACCCAGGTCTGAACGGGCGGGATGGTCATCAGGGCGGCGAGGATGTCCTCGGTGCCCAGGCCGAAGCGGAACTGCTCGGCGTAGTAGCGCCGCCAGTACTCGTCCGCGCCGGCCACGGTCTCGTTGCCGCTCACCGCTGGACTCCCGGATCGGTGGTGGCCAGGACCTCCGACAGCCCGCCCTGTCCGGGCAGGAACCGGACGTGGACGAACCCGGCGGCGGTGAAGGTGTCCCGCAACTGCTGGGCGGAGAACAGGGCCAGCTCCACCGTGGTCACGTAGAGGCTGTGCCCGGCGGGGTCGACGTAGTCGAACTCGATGCGCAGCCGGTCGTCGTCGCGGTGCTGGCGGCGACGCCGCAGGACCGCCCCACCAGCGTGGGCGGGGTCGAACCAGCGGTCGGGGAACCACACCCGGTGCTGGCGGGCGACGTCGTAGAAGGTAGCGGAGTCCACCCCACCACCGGGCTGCGCGCACGCCACCTGCGCGAGCACCTCGACACCAGGACGCAGTGCCTGCCGGAGCGCGGTCAGCATGTCGGTCAGCGAGGATTGGCGGGCGAGCTGGTTCAGCGCGGCGTTCGGCGCCACCACGAGCTCGACCTCGGAAAGGAACTCCAGCTCGTGCAGGTAGGCCACCGCCGGGACCGTGCGTTCGGCGGGCACACCGGCGTTGACTGCGTGCTCGACGGCGGCGGCGAGCATCTCCGGACAGGCATCCACCAAGGTCACCGTGGCGCCTGCGCGGGCGTACTCGGTCAGGAAATGCCCTGTGCCGCACGGGACTTCCACCACGTGCGGGCCGGTGCGCAGCAGCCCGCGCAGCAGCCGGGGCCGGCGAACAGCGGTGGCTTCGGCGCGGGCGAACCGTGCCCGCCGCGCGTAGGACTCGACCACGGTGACGGCGTCGCTGGTCGCGGTCACGCCGGGACTCCGTAGAACGCGGCGTGCTGCCGGCACACTGGATGCACCAGCCGACCGTCCTGGGCGATCCGGGCTGTCTCGATCCCCCCGTCGCTCACGCCGGACAAGGCGACGCGGGCCAGGCGCGCCAGGTACGGGGCGGCGTTGGTGGTGTACGCCGCGGTCGTGGTGACCGGCACCAGCGCCGGGAGGGCGTCGAGTTTGACGTGCAGCACGCCTTGGGTCACGCGCGGGACGTCGCCGGGTTGCTGAACCGGCCCGGCCGTGGGCAAGTAGCCCTCCCCATACCCGCAGGTGGCGTCCACGATCACCGCGCCGGCCTTCATCCCGCGCAGGTCGGTCTCGCTGATCATCGGGGGCGTGTCGAACGTCGAGATCAGGATCGCGCCGACAACGAGGTCCGCCTCGGCCAGGACGAGCGAGCGCAGCTCCGGCGTGTTGACCGCGACCCGCACGCCGGCCGGGGCGTCCGGCAGGTACCGGCCTGCCGAGTCCTGCGAGCGCGCGAGGACGGTGACCCGCGCGCCGAGCGCGGCCGCGGTGCGGGCCGCAGCCGCACCGACGGTGCCGCAGCCGATCACCACCACCTGGGGCGCGACCGCTCCGGCGACTTCGGCCAGCAGCACCCCGCGTCCACCCTGGACGGTCTGCAGTGCTTGTGCCCCATACAGAATCGACTGGATACCGGCGATTTCCCCGCCGGGAGCCGCCATCGGGAATCGGCCGTCCTCTTCGAGGAACTCGTAGCTGTAGGCCGTGACGCCGCTGCCCGCCAAGGCTGCGAGCAGGGCGGGGTCGCCCTCGGCGTGGAACAGCGCGCCGATCGACTGGCCGGGCCGCAAGCGGGACAGCTCCTCCGGGTTGACGGACTTGTAGCGCAGCACCAGAGGCGCGGCCCACACCTCATCCGGGGCGGCGAACCGCACACCTTGCGCGGCGAGCTCGGCGTCGTCGCAGAAGACCCCCGCACCGATGCCGGGTTCGGCAAGAACCTCGAACCCGGCCTCGGCCAGGACGCACGCGACCGTCGGGGTGAGCAAGGTGCGCCGGTCACCGGTGCTGGATTCGCGTGGGAAGCCGATGACGAGGGCGGTACTGTCGGGCATCTGCGCCTCCACGGGTGTTCCACACTGGATGTAGGTGAAGCGTCACGACCCGTGACTCGCTGCGCCAGGTCACCGCGTTCGCGGCTGCTGCTCACCGGTTGTGGGTTCGTTGTTCATCTCCGTGTCGAAATCGCAGGTGGGTAGGTGAATGGCGGTGTCGGAGCGGAGCGCCGCGCATCCGGGTGATTACACTTCGTGGGCTTGGGAGGCCGCTGTCCCGGCGGCGCGATCGTGATGACGGGAGCCTGGAGTGCAGGACGACCTGTTCGGCACCGCGAAGTTCGATCTCCCGGTCGAGCGTGTGCTGATGTCGCTCAACCCGGAGTACTACGAGCTGATCTGGCAGCGCCTCAAGCGGCACGAATTCCGCCGCCGCTACCTCGCTGACCGGCCCACCACGTGGTTCGTCTACCTCACCGCGCCGGTATCCAAGCTGGCCGCCGTGATCGATCTCGACGAAGCCGTCGTGGCCAGCCCGACCCGGATCGCCGAGATCGCCGAGCAGGCCCGCGCTGGCAACGGCGAATCGGTCTTCGAGTACCTCAAGGATCTGGAGAACGGGTTCGCGCTGCCGATCAGGGAGGTGCGCGAGTTCCCGGGGTTCACCGCCGAGGAACTGACCGGCATGCTCGGCAAATTCCACCCACCGCAGGGCTACACCCTGGTGGACAAGAACCCCACGCTCGCGGGCGTGTGCGACAAGCTCGCGGCGGCCGAACCGGTACGAGAGCTAGTCGTGGAGCACCCCGCCTCCGTAACCTGATCACATCAGGAACGAGAAAGGGTGGGGCGAAATGGCCGGGCGGCGCGCACGCGGCAAGGGCCCGGCAGCCGTCCTGGGCGTATCCCCGCTGCGGCAGGCGCGCCTGTCGATCCCGGCCACGCTGGAGCAGGTCTGCGAAGACCTCGACAAGCGGTCGAAAGAAGGCTCGTCCGGTGTCACGCCGAGCATGTTGTCCGGCTGGGAGCTGGGCAAGCACATCACCAGCATCCGCTACCGCAAGACGCTCGCCGACTATTACGCCCAGCCCCCGGAAGTGCTATTCGCGCACCAGGACCAGCAGCTCACCTCCGCATCCGAGACACCACGCCTGCTGGTCGGCCACCACGACCTGCGCGCGGCCATGACCAAAGTGGTCCACGACGCCGGCGAGTACCTGGCCTCGTGGGTCCCGCTCACGCGACCGACTCCGGGGTGCTGTTCGAGGCGGCGGTGGCCGAACGCCTGATCGACCACGCACGGCAAGTCTACGCCGGTGCCCGCCGGGTCGAGAGTGACCAGGCCCTGCGTGACCTGCCGACCGTGCGAAGCTAGACGCCAGAGACGAGCCCAGCAGAGCGTGGGTGAGGGGAGGTGCCGGTCGTGAGCACGATCAACCACGGCGGTGAGCACGACGTGCTGGCCGCGGCCACCGAGGACCACGAGTCGGTCATCGCCCTGACCCGCGAACTGGTCGCCATCCCCAGCCGAGGCGGTATCGACCCGTACGAGCCGGTGCTCAACCGGCTGAGTGGCTGGCTGGAACAGCGCAACCTCGTCGTCACCGTGCTCAAGGACAAAGTCGGCGCCACCGTCGGTCTGACCTGCGAGATCCGCGGAGCCCGTCCCGGTCCCCGCTGGGTGCTCGACGCCTGCCTGGACACCGCGCCCTTCGGCGACGAGGCCGCCTGGACCCATCCGCCGACCTCCGCGACCACCGCGGACGGCTGGCTCTACGGACGCGGCAGTGCCGACTCCAAATCCGGCGCCGCGATCTTCTGCCACGTCGCCACCCGGCTCGCCACCATGACCGACCAGCTGCGCGGCAGCCTGGTACTGCTGTTCGACGTCGACGAGCACACTGGAGCCTTCGGCGGAGCGAAACGCTACTTCGAGGGCCCGGACGCACCCGACGACGTGGCCGGCGTGATGATCGGCTACCCCGGCATGGACAAACTCGTCGTCGGCGGACGCGGCGTGCACCGCGCCACACTGCACGTGCACGGCGTGGCCTCGCACTCCGGCGGCAGAAAAACCACCCCGAGCGCCATCGAGAAGGCCGCCAACCTGGTCCGGGTGCTCTCCGCGGCGGAGCTCGCCGACAGCGCCAGCTCCGAATTCCCGATGGCCGGCAAGCTCACCGTGACCGCGATCGAGGGAGGCCAGGGCTACTCGGTCACCCCGGACCTGTGCACCCTCCACGTCGACATCCGCACCACCCGCAACTTCGACGACGAGGACGCCGCCCGACTGCTCCAACACCTCGTCGCCCAAGTCGACGACGCGTGGCCCGGAACCCAACCGACCCTCATCCAGGTCGACACTCGCTGGCCCGCGTTCGCCCTCGCCGAAGACTCCCGTTTGCGCACCGCCATCCTCGACGCCGCCACAGCGGTCGGCGTCGAGGTCGAGCCCGAGATCGCCGGGCCGTCCAACATCGGCAACTACCTCGCCGGCCTGAACATCCCCGCTACCGCGGGCTTCGGCGTCGACTACGTCGGCCTACACGGCACCGACGAACGAATCCGCCTGGACACCATCCCCACCATCCAAGCGATCTACCACGCCGCCGTACTCGCGCTCCTGCGTCCGTAGCCCGACCGTGCGCGGTTTCGACAACGAGCAGTGGGATGTCCCGGCCCGCGGTGGATCACGCACCTCCCACTCGGGCCCGCCGCTCGAACCGCGTCGGATCGCGCGGACCGGGAATCAGCGACACCAAAATGGTGGACACGACCGGTGCCCGCATGAGCGACGGGCCCACCGCGGGACACCACCACCCCGTCCACGGACGCGCAAGCCCGACCGCCCCGCACCAGACCGGCGGCCGCGACGACCGGCGAGCCCCGACGGCGGGCGGGAACAGCTCCCCGCCAGCCTGCCCGACACCGACAGCCACTCCCCCAGCTCAGCACGGCAGCCACCGCACGGGGCGGCCACCGGCCGGTACTGGCAACGGCACCACCCCACCCGGTACCCCTGCCCCCAGGCCGACGACGAACCCCAGCCACGAACGGGACCACGCCCAGGAACCAACGCCACGCCGGAACCCGGGGCCAGGACCTCCTGAGCTACGGACCTCCTGACATCAGGAACTCCAGGAGACGGGGAGCCGCAACGAGCACAGGCCCAGCCCCGACAGGACCCACTGGTCGTGGACATCCTCGGCGTCCTGGTCATCACCACTGAATACGGCACTGGCCTGACCTCGACCACGACGATCGCCGTGCTCCGGTGCGGAACACTGTTCACCGCCAAGGCCACGGTCATCGCCACCCTCATCCTGATCGCCGGCACCGCGCTGCTGGGCCTGACCGTGACTCCTGCCGCGTTCCGGTGCTGCGGCACTCGGCACGTTCCTGACCGCGTCCTCATCCTCCCCGCCCTCTCGCAGAACCCGCCCGAGTCCATCGCCGATCCGGAAGTCCTCACGTCCTCAACGCACTCGCCACTCTCCGAGCCGAGGGATGGCAGGTCGGCGTCGTCACCAACGGACTGACCGGCACTCAGCAGGCGGTCCTCGACCACACTGGCCTGGTCAAGGTCCTGGATGGCTGGGCCATCTTGGAGGCAGCAGGTATCCGCAAACCCGCACCCGCACTGTTCGTCTTGGCCTCCGAGAGATGCGGCACCGACCTGACCGACGTTTGGGTGATTGGTGACAGTCCCCAGGCAGACATCGCGGGCCGCCAGGCATGCGGCGCCCGTACCGTCTGGCTTCACAGGAATCGCCGATGGCTCGAATCCCTCTCACCACCCGACCACACCGTGGGAACAGTGCTCGAAGCGATCGCTCTGGTGATCGACTGACAACGACACCCTCTCCGCTGATCAAAATGGCTCGTCGTAACCGTGGAGAACTCGGACCGGCGGATCGGTGGAGGGTGTTCGGGTGCGGCTGGCCGATGCGAGGTCCTCGTCAGGACCGCCCACGACCAGCAATTCCTCGTGCAGTCCGACAACGCACGCCACGCGGAGGACGGCCTGCCCGAAATCGAGCAGGAGGACCATCGTCGGCGACGATCAGGACTCGGACGAACTGACCGACATCCTCGACCGGCTTCGAGGTTGTGACACCAGTTCTGCCTGGTCGCCCGGCCCCGGTAACAGAGCGAACGGGAACGCGAAGCTCCGACCCGTTGAGTCGAGCCTAGCCCTGCCGCAGCGATCTCAGCCAACTCCCGGTGATCAACCTGAACGAGAACGCGGACGCGGCGACCATGAGGCGGCGAGGAGGCGTCATCACCCTCTGACCTGCGAATACACCCGCAGAGGGGCGGTTGTAGCCCGAACGGGTACAGCTCCCCGCGAACGACCAGCCCCGGCCGCTAGTTGGCTACCGTGACACCGAATTGCATGAGATGGGGTGATCACCATGGGCCAGCGGCGGGAAGCTTTCGCAGCACGGCGCGAGATGATGGGCTACACCCAGGAGGGACTCGCCGCCGCGGTCGGTGTGGGGACACCATCGCAGCCGCCGCCCGCAGCGGCAGGGTGGATGCCGCAGCCGCGAGCGAGTTCGCCGCGCTGAACAGCCACCTGTGGCGGATGTACGCCATGGCGCCGACCAAGAGCCAGGTGCTTCCCCTCGTCCGCGCACAGCTCGACGCCCTGACCGCCGGCCTGCGTCATCCGCAGAACTCGGCCATCCACCAGCGGCTCTGCGCGTTGTCCTCCGAGCTCTTCCAGTTGACCGGCGAGATCTTCCTCGACGCGGACCGCTACACCGACGCCGCCCACTGCTACACCCTGGCCGCAACGGCGGGCCAGGAGGCCAACTCGCCCGACCTCTGGGCGTGCGCGCTGATCCGGCACGCGTTCATCGTCCTGTACGAGCGCCGGTTCGCCGAAGCCGCACCGCTGCTCGAACTCGCCGGCGCGGTGGCGGAGCGAGGCGATCCCACGCTTTCCACCCGGCACTGGGTCGCGGCCGTGCGGGCAGGGGCATGCGCCGGTCTCGGCGACCTGAACGCCTGTGAACGCGCGCTCGACGCGGCCGCCGAGGTTCATCAGCTGCGCGGTCCGGTGCACAACGGTGGCTGGCTGCGGTTCGACGGTAGCCGGCTGGCGGAGGAACGCGGCAGCTGCTACGTCACGCTGGGCCGCTACGACCGCGCCGAGGAGGCCCTGGGCGACGCGTTGGCGGGCAGCCCGACGGCACGGCGGAAGGCCGGCGTACTCACCGACCTGGCGGTGATCGGAGTGCATCGCCGCGACCACGACCAGGTCATCGCCTACGCCAATGCCGCCGTGGCCACCGCCCGGCGGACCGGTTCCGGGGTCGTGAACCACAAGCTGCGCGGTCTACAGTCGTACTTGGACCCGCTGCTGGTCGACCAGCGGATCCAGCGACTCGATGCCGACATCAGCGACATTGTCGGTACCCACGCCGCATGATGGAGGACCACCGAATGCAGGACAGCCGTGGCCGCGTGTTCCGCGAGGCGTGGATCGCCGGGGTGATCAAGCACTACCCCGGAGAGCCGAAACCTGGGTACGTCGCCGGGTGGGAGGACACTCCGGACTGGGAACGGGCTGCCGCGACCGCCGTGTACGACCAGGTGCTCGCGTTCATCGAGGTCACCGGCGGCGCCGCTGGCAAGCTCACCCGGGAGCAGAAGGGGCGCTTCGTCGCGCTGTGTTGGGTCGGGCAGGTCCTCAAGCACTTCCCCGATCCGAAGCCGTCCTACGTGGCGGACTGGGCTGACCTGCCCGACTGGCAGAAGGCGACGGACATCGACATCTTCGAGCGCATCGAACGCGAGGCCCCGTCGGGGGCAGTTGCTGGCACATCGGGTGCCACCCACCAAGGTCCTGACCGGCCCTGAACCCCATCGGACCGGGACATTGAAGCAGGCGAGCTGAGCGAAAACTGCTTCACTGCGAGATGGGCGCTGACTGGACCGTGAATGCGCTTCCTGAGAGGATCCGCACTTGGCGTGTTTAGATGCTCGCGTTGATCTCACTGCACGGAAGACTGACATTGAGGAGAACTTAAACCTTCTCACGAACCCGGTTAAGTTCTTTAGGCTGACCACAAGGTAATACCGAAAACCTCAGTCTGCTCGTTTGCCTTAGTGACCGTCTCTTCAGTGAGGGACAACGGGTTAGAATGGATTGCTCGATATACTGTTTTTCCATTCCAGGGCAAGTGGAAAGATATATCTGTTGGAGATGGCATGATGCATGTGAGTATCACATGACCAGATGGGGCTTCGAATGTCCCCCATGAACCTGGCGTCAGGCCTATGCGGTTTGCAATTAGAGGCGTCTCGACTATGTCGATGACTGCCTTTGGTTCGTGGTAGTTCGCTGGACTTTTAAGATAAATTCCCCTTTCGCAAACCTCCATGATGGGCAGATTTGTGTCGGGTTCTCGATGAAGCGTAGCCCCCAGATCGCAGCTGCTGTCCATGAGCATAAATCCAAAATACTCGACACGTACTACGGTTTCGATCCGGCGCAACTGGACTCCCTTGGCAACGAATACAGGGGTCTGGCCTGTATAGCCAACCCCTGTGTAAGCAGCGTTAGCTTACCACCACGAAAAATGGATCGCCATCTAGTATGTGGTCGCGCGCCATCCAGGCGCCGAATCGGGATCCAACTGCCCGGTTGTAGGCACTCAGGACTGGACGAACGGCGAAACTTCTCGCTGTCGCATCATCGTCTACTTGAGCTGAGCCTTCGTAGGTAGAGGCAGATGGATACTCGTCGCAATCGTTGGTGTTTCCGTCCGGGCGCTCGCGGTAGTTGTTGCCGAAGTACTCTCTACATGCAGCGATCGATTTGTTCCTGTTTTTATCGCGCTGATTTTTTCATGATACATTCGCCGGTACGAGATTTCCGTTCGTGCGGAATCGCAGCGGAAGAAGTTAAGTGGTAGCCACATGTGGAAGTCGCCCTCGGAAGAGCGAAAGTCTGTGATAACGGGGTCAAGATATCAGCTAGTTCGCCGCTCGATCGTCGTAGGTAACGAGGGGTCTTCGGGTGTATCGTGTCCAGTCAGGTCGATGTAGCGACCGATTTCGTTTCCATCGTTTTGCTTCCATTGATCCCAGGACATTGCAGCGAAGACAATATTGTCGTGAGGTGCCGGCAATTCAGTCGAGCTAGCACAGGAAGCGGTGGTGTCCGCATACCTAATGGAACAGCATGCCACTCGGAACTCCACGATCTCCGGAATATAGTCGTCTTCGACCAGGGAAGCGATGGATGAACCTAGGGCGATCCTTCTATTGTTTGGCAGTGAGTTGATGGTCAAAGTCGCTCGAGCCGTGGCTTCTGCTACAACTTGACAGGAGTCAGTGCACAGTTCACGCTTGAAAGAGGCGATTTCGAGCAGGCAAGCGGCAAATCTATTTTTGCACCAGTAGCCGTCGTGTGCTTCGCGGAAATTGTCTTGACACTCTTGTGGGGTGACCGGATCTCCGGCACCAGCCAGGCTAGCACTCGACTGCCGGGGCGGGGAAACACCAGGGAAATACTTTCCCGGTTGTTCTATTTCACCAATCTCCTCGGGGCTAAGATTTCTTTTATCGAAGGACCTTGGCGAGCCTTAGGGGTTTGCCCCTGATCGACCATCGGCAGCAGGTTTGCTACTGCCGGCATTCTCGGGCGCGGGAATGAAAGTGGCCGCGTGGACTAATTCTCCCGCAGCCAGAAGATGAGTAGGGCTACAAAAATAATAATTGGATCCTCATGGAGGATACACCTGCAGCTTGCGGGTGAACATTCAGTATGACATTACTAGTCCAGTTGGAAGATCCATGAAGCGCCGAACAGATTACTGAGCGCCCTTCAATTGATTTCCGAGGAACCTTTACGTGCGCCGATGGGAGGTGACAGCGAAGAGGGGGAACCGGCAGTATATTTTTGCATGTGAACGGGGCCCCGATGGGCGAAGTTGAAAGGAGTTCTAGCACTGCCACGACGCCGCCATGCCGCTCGCCGACGTTTTCGACCGTTGCGCTGAAGACATAAGCGCTCGAAGGCGGGATGAGATCACTGATTGACGTTGTACACCAAGAGAGGATCGGCGCGGTAACGCGTTGGTTTCCTGGGACAAGATTTCGGAGAGAATAATGCAACACGCTTCAACAGCGGCGGAGGATTTCGGTGTACACGCGCGAAGCGGCGGCCAAGGATGAACGGGTTGACCAGTGTCGCCCCATGAACGCCCCTGAAACGCCCGGCCGCCGCTCTGGTGACCAGGCTGGGATCGCTGTTGAGTTGGTTCGGGCCTGCGGTGCTCGCCCCCGACCGGGTGCCGCAGGCCCGAACCCGGTTCTGGCCAGGCGTCTGACCATGGTGTCCATTCCTTCTCGTTCCAGCTGTGGAACGCCATCGATGCCTTCGTGAAGTGCCCGCGATGGCGCTTCCACCAGGACGGGTCTATCGAGGAGGCGACCAGGTGGGAGACGAGATGGCGGGTAGCGGGAAGTGGTGGGCCAGCGGTGCCGTGGTGCTGGTCACCGGGACGGTGGTGGCCTACCTGGCGGTGGCACTCCCCTCCGGGGAGGCCGGACAGCCACACCCCGGCGGTACGGGCGCGGCCGTGAGCTCGGAACCCGAGGAGCCGCCGGACCCCCGGTACCCGCCGGTGGAGAACCCGATCGACATGCGGGCGCTGGAGCCCTGCGACCTGCTGCCACCCGACGCCGCCGAGGAGCTCGGACTGGACCCCGAGGGGGAGCTGGAGCGGCCGACCGGGCCCTTCGAACCCTGCCTGTGGCGCAACCGGGTCACGGTCTCCGACGCGGCGGTGTACCGGGACATCGGGCGCAACGGCTTGGGAGCGGTGTACGACCGGCGCGACGCCTATGCCGTGTTCACCCCGATCACGATCGAGGGCTACCCAGCCGTCGCCGCGCAGCACGTCGAGCAGAGCAAGAACTGCCAGGTCTTCGTCGGGACCGCCCATGACCAGCAGTTCGTCGTGCAGTCCGACAACGCGCTCTACCTGGAGGACGGTGTGACCCGGGCCGAGGAGTCGGATCCGTGTGCCCGGGCCGCCGACGTCGCCCGCGCGGTCCTGGTGCGGCTGCCCACCGGGGACTGACGGAGGAACCCAGAACGACGGGGGTGTGATGGGTATCAACCTGAACCGCGCCAACTACTCCTGGGAACACACCAACGCCCAGGCGATCTCGGCCGCGCTGCGCAGGGACCAGGACGGGGCCGACCCGCAGGAGATGGTGGTCACCTGGTTGGAGATCGCGCAGTCCTTCCGGGCACTGGCCGAGTACCTCGCGGCGACGGTGCGCGCCTCGGTCGACTCCCACGAGGGAGAGACCGCGGAGGCCTTCCGATCGTCCACACTGCCCCTGGCGGGCTTCGCCGAGGAGTGCGGGGCCCAGGCGGTGGAGGCGGCGCACGCGGCTCACCTGCAGGCCGAGTACCTGGAAAGCGCCCGGTCGTTGGTGCCCATCGGCCAACCCAGGCCGGAGAAGGGCTTCCTGGACGCGATCCTGCCCGGTCTGAGCGGATACGCCGACGCGATGGAGGCCTGGGACCAGGACAACAGGCGCGCTCGGGACGTGATGGCGGAGTACCAGGGCAACTCCAACGGTGTGCTGGAGGCCACCCTCGGTTTCGACCCCCAGACCCGGATCGGTGAGCTCCGGGTCGCCGGGCCACCGGTCACGCCCGTCTCGGCGGCGTTCCCGCCGGACTCCCTGTCGGAACGGTCATCCTCGGTGGTGCTGCCACCCGGCGACGAGCGGGAGGCGGCACAGCGGGGAGCCGACCTGGTGGACGGGGAGCGGTCCGGCGGCCGCCCAGCTTCCGGAGGCGGACGGACCCCGGGCTCGGACGTGGAGGTGGCCCCACCTGACAAGACGCCGTCCGACCCCACGGTTGCCCCCTCCGCGGCTGGGCACGAGGCGCCGGCGGTGGAAGCGCGGTGGGCGGCGCGGGACGCGGGCGGGCTGACCTGGACGGCGTCACCGCCCGGCGTGTCCTCGGGCGGTTCCGGCCCGGTGGCCGGTGGTCCGCTCCCGGGTCCCCTCGGTGTGGCCGGGCGCCACCCCGGGCCGGGGGCGGGAGTACCGCCTGGACGGGGACCCGGCCCAGGCGGGTCCGGTACCGCCACGCCGGGTCCCGGGCCCGGTGTGGCAGGCGGCGGAACGACCTCCACGAGCAGGTCCGGCCTGCCCGCCGCTGGTACCGGACCGGGACTCGGAGGGGTACCCGGCGGGCCACCGGCCGGGAGACCGGCGGACCCGGACGGTGTCCCCTCGCACCGGCGCGCCGACTACCTGGTCGAGATGGATGCTCTCTTCGACGACGACTGCCGGGTGGCTCCGCCGGTGCTGGACGGGATGAACCGCCCCCACGAGGACCGGTGATCCGCATGCCGGCCCGGGACCAGGTGCTCCTCTCCATGGCGCAGGTGGACAGCCTCGGTGCCCACCTGGGGCTGGTGCTGCCGCCGACACTGCTGGAAGGCGGCTGCGGAACCACCCAGGACGAGCGCCAGGTCCTGCTGCGGCGGGCCTGGCGGGAGTTGGAGGCGGAGCGG
>NZ_AGVX02000183.1 GCF_000239155.1 Actinoalloteichus spitiensis RMV-1378 | reverse complement strand
CAGCGCCTGAGACGGCACCGAGGGGCCCGCTCCCGCGCGCCGGGGGCGGGCCCCGTTCCCCGGCCGCCCGGGTCCCCGGGCCGCGCGGAATCACCGGCCCGCCGGCGCGGCCCCCTCGCGGGTGACCGTAGGCCGCCCGGCCGCCCGTACGTCCAGCACGCCGTGTGGTCGCCCGCCGGCGCGTCCCCCACGATCTGATGATCACGCTCGTCGTCGGTTTGGCGTGAGAATATCTGCAGGCCCAACGCATGGGGCGACCCGAGCACTGGACGACATCCGGGAGAACCCGACGTGGTGGATCAGGCGGACACGACATCACTGCCGGACGAGTTGGCGGCCCTGTTCCCCGAGGGCGGGAACGGGCGGACCCTCCCACCGGACCTACCGCCGGGCGAGCTCGTCTGGGCCGACGAGAGCTTCGCGCGCTACCGGCTCTCCACGGTGCGGCCCGCCCTGTGGCTCAGCCACGAGCCCGCCGAGGCGGGGACGTGGGCCCGGTACCGCGCCCTCCACCCCGAGACCGGGCTGTGGCCGCTGTTGCTGCGCCCCAGCGACCTGCAGGGCGGCGAACCGTGGGAGACGGGGGAACTCGCCCCGGAACCGGTGTCGCGGGTCGACCGGCACGACGCGGGCACCCTGATGGCGGAGTGGTGGGCCGAGTCGGCCGCCCCGTCCGGCGGCGGCCACGACGTCAGCGAGCAACTGCTGCCCTTCGGCCCCGACTTCCCCGGCCTGGCCGACCGGGCCGAGCCGGACCGGCCCCCCGAGGAGGTCGCCGACTGGTTGGCCGGCGAACTGACCGACGGGGTGGCTCGCCTGGGGCTGGTCGCGGCCTCGCGCGGCGCGGACGCGCTCGCCCAGGTCGGCTGGATGGGGCCGGTGAACTACTCGGAACGCACCGCGCCGCTGTCGGCGATCCTGCGGAGCTGGGAGGACAGGTTCGGAGTACGCGTCGTCCGGCTCGGGTTCGACACCCTGGACCTCAGCGTGTCGGCGCCGCCCAAGACCCCGGAGCACGCCCTGGCCGTGGCCGCCGAACACTGGTCGTTCTGCCCCGACAGCATCGACCAGGGGGTCGGCAGCCTGGGCGACTACGCACGGCAGATCGTCGGCCACCACTCCTGGACCTTCTGGTGGGAGTGATGCCGCCACACCGCCGGTTCGCGCGCCGTCCGGGGCGCGAACGAGCCACCGTTCCCGGCTCCGCCCGGTGGGCCGTCCCCATGATTAGGTAGCGTGCCTGACGTGGTTGGTCCTGATCCCGTCGATACCCGGTTGCTCGCGTTGATCGCCGAGGCCGGCCGCGCGTCCGTCACGGACATGGCGCACCGGTTGGGCATGGACGTGCGGGAGGTGGCCGCCCGGCTGGCGGCCCTGTCCGCCTCCGGCCTGCCCCTGGTCGTCGGGGTCGAGTGCGACCAACAAGCCATTCGCAACGTGCTGATGGCGACGGGCGCCTGGGCGCAGCACCAGTACCAGCACCCGCCGGGTCCGCCACCCGGCTACCCGGCACCGGCCCCACCCGGGTACCCGGTGCACGGCACGCCCAGCGGCTCCTACCCGCCCCCGGGCGGCGGCAGCGGCCCCCACCCACCGCCCGGCAGCGGCAGCGGCCCCTACCCGCCGGCGTACCCCGGTGCGGCGAGCGGCCCCTACCCGCACCCCGCACCCGGTTTCCCACCGCCGGGGCAGGCGGGACCCAGCGGCCCGTTCCCCGCTCCGGCAGCGGGACCGGCCGCACCCCCGCACCCGTCGGGTCCGCAGGAGGGTTCTCCCGCGGACCCCGCCGTCGTGTGGGGCCCACCGCAGTCGGCGTCCTGGGCGAGGGGGGACGGCCCCCCGGCGGCCGCCCCACCCCGGACCGGCCAGGTCGGGACAGCTCTGGAAACGCAGGGCGTCGAGGGCGAACGGGTCCGCATCCAGCTGCTGGAGGTCGTCGACCCGGCGGACTTCCTGTTCGAGGCGGCCGGTTACACCCTCCAGGACGGGGAACGCTCCGTCGTCGTCCACACCGAGATCACCAACCAGGGGCCCACGCCCTTCGCCGCCCTGCCCGACCTCTACCTGGTCCTGGTGACCGAGGACGGCCAGCCGGTGTCCAAGGCTCCGGTGTCGCTGTCCTCCCGGCCCGCCTACCGCATCGGAGTGGGCCCCGGGGAGACGGCCGGCGGGCATTCGGTGTACGTGCTGCCCGAGACCACCCGGGTCACCTCCGTCCGCTGGAGCGCCGGCCCCGACCCGGACCACCGCACGCTCACCTGGTCCGTCGACGAGGACTGAGGGCTCCCCGCACGGTGGGCCGTTCCCGGGTGCTCGTCCCGGAACGGCTGCCGCTCGCTCAGGCGTCGCGGCGGCCGAACATGCGGCCGACCCAACCGGCCCTGCCCTCGGGCTCCTCCCGGTCGTCCTCGCGGCTCCGGCTGAACGTGGGCCAGTCCCGTGTCTCGTACTCGCCGACGTCCGCCGCCTCGCCGCCGATCACCGCGGGCGCCGCCTGCCCCGCCGCCGTCTGGTCCACCAGAGGTCGCGGCGTCGGTTCGGTCGGCGGGTCGAAGGGGTCCCGCCGCGCACCGCCGGGCACCGCCGCGTCCGCCACCGCCACCGGCGGCAGCGCCAACCCCATCGGCGGAGTGGGCGGTTCGTCCGGCCCGGCCAGCCTTCCGCGTCCCACCTCGATGTACTGCTCGTCTCGTCCTTGCCGCACGACGTCTCCCCAGTCGGTCCCGTTCGGGCTCACTGCCGTCCCCACCACGCTAGACGGTGCAGACGGATGATCCACCCGTTCCGGTCAGATCTCCCCGAGGTCGTGGCCGAGCCGTTGCCTCGGCCGCCGCCGGGCCGGTCC
>NZ_AGVX02000184.1 GCF_000239155.1 Actinoalloteichus spitiensis RMV-1378 | reverse complement strand
CTGGCCGCAGCAGGGGCCACCCACGGGCGGCTGGCCGCACCAGCCCCCGCCCCCGGCCGGGCCCCCCACCGGGGAGTGGCCGCAGCAGCCGCAGGCCACCCCGGTCGGCGGCTGGCCGCAGCAGGGACCCGGCGGGCAGCAGTACCCGCACTACGGCCCACCGCACGGTTACCCGCCACCCGGCCCGGGTGGTCCGCCACCGAAGAAGAGCCCGCTCCCGTGGATCCTCGGAGGCGGCGGTGTGCTCGTCATCGTCCTGGCCGTCGTGCTGGTCCTCGTGCTGACGGGCGACGACGACACGCCCGCCGCCGCCGACAACGCCCCCACGACCGGCCAGGACGCCGGGGGCGACGAACCGCCGCTCGGGCAGGGCGGTACGGACCCGGGCCCCCCGGCCAGCGGGGGTGCTACGAGCACCGACATCGAGGAGGTCGCGCACGCCCTCGTCGCGGCGATGCACACGGACGACCGCCAGACCCTGCTCGCCCACACCTGCACGTCCCGGGCGGAGTACTTCGACGACGCCATCGAGCACCTCCACCCGGCCGCCGCCCTGGGTGTCCCCCCTGAGGTGGCCGCCGTCCTGGAGCAGGTGGAGGCCAGCTACGAGTTCGAGGCGGCCGCCGTCCTGAGCGAGGTGGAGGCGCAGGCCATCTTCCAGCAGCACCTGTCGGACCTGCCCCCGCAGATGGCGGGGTTCCCCACCACGGCCCGCATCGTGGTGCGGTTCGTCGAGGAGAACGGGTGGAAGATGTGCGACCTCCGCTTCCTCGACGACGAGGAGGTCCCGCCCGCCCGGTGACTCCGGCGGCGGGCTCAGCCCTTGCTGGGCCGCCGCTGCTGCCGCAACGGGGTGACCCCGTCCGCCAGGCGGCGCGTGGTGAGCAGGAAGGCGGTATGTCCGATCATGCGGTGTTCCGGACGTACCGCCAGTCCCACCACGTGCCAGGGGCGCTGGATGGTCTCCCAGGATTCCGGTTCGGTCCACTTCTGCTGCTCGCGCAGGGCCTCGGTGATCCGCGAGAGCTGGGTGACGGTGGCGACGTAGACGACGAGCACCCCACCGGGCACGAGGCTGTCGGCGACCGTGTCCAGGGCCTCCCAGGGTGCCAGCATGTCCAGTACGACGCGGTCGACCCGCTCGTCCTGGTGCTCCTTCAGGTCGGCCACCCGCAGCCGCCAGTTCGCGGGCCGCTCCCCGAAGAACCGTTCCACGTTGCGCACCGCGTGCTCGGCGTGGTCCTCCCGCACCTCGTAGGAGAGCACACTCCCCTCCGGCCCCACCGCCCGCAGCAGGGAGCAGCTCAGGGCGCCCGAGCCGGCACCGGCCTCCAGCACCCGGGCTCCGGGGAAGATGTCGCCCCACATCACGATCTGCGCCGCGTCCTTGGGGTAGATCACCTGGGCCCCTCGGGGCATGGAGAGCACGTAGTCGGAGAGCAGGGGGCGCAGCGCGAGGAAGCTGGTGCCCCCGCCCGAGCTGACCACGGTCCCCTCGGGTTGCCCGATGATCTGGTCGTGCGCGAGCGCCCCCCGGTGGGTGTGGTACTCCTTGCCCGCCTCGAGGACGATCGTGTAGCGCCGTCCCTTGGGGTCGGTCAGCTGCACGCGGTCGCCCTCCCGGAAGGGGCCGCTGGGGGTGCTCACGGGCGTTGAACCTCCTGCTCGACGTGGGTGTCCCGAGGACGGGCGGAACCCGCCCGGTCGGACGTCGATCCTGGCAGACGGCCCTGGCGGGGCGGCTGCCCGGTCACGGCACGGCCGGCCCGGCCCCCGGCCCAGGTCGGATCGGCCGGTGGGCACCGGAGCCGGTGCGACGGCCGCTGGCGACCAGGCAGGCTTCCCGGCGGCCAGCCGGCAGGGCTCAGGCGGAGTCGCCCCGGTGCCGGAGCACCGCGTTGCGCAGTTCGTCGCGGTGCAGCACGGCGGAGGGGCGTCCCTCGTCGTCCACCACGAGGAACTGCCAGGACGCACTGGAGAAGACGCGTTCCACGATGTCCTCCCCCTGTTCGGAGTCGAGCAGGACGTTCTCCGCGGAGATCGGTTCGGCGGCCTGTTCGGCGGGCGTGACCGGGGCCTTCCTGGCGAGGTTCTCGGCCGCCGTCAGGTCGAGCAGGCCCACCGCCATGCCGTCGGCCCGGACCAGCACCACCCCCCGTCCGGCGGACGCGGCCAGCGCGTCGGAGACGGGGCTTTCCGCGGGGAGCTGGAGGACCGGGCGGACGACGTCCGCCAACCGCAGCCCGGGGGGCCAGTTGCGCCGGTTCTCGCTGCCGAGTTCCGCGACGACGCCCACCCCGATGAACCACATCATGATCACGCACACGCCCAGCCGCAACCAGCGGTCCTCGCTGGCGGCGAGCAGCCCCACGATCGCCCACCAGGCCAGGGCGATGGTCACCAGCACCCCACCGACGGCGGCGGCTCGGGTACCGGCCGAGCGGCGCCCGGTCAGCCCCCACACCAGGGACCGCAGCACCCGGCCACCGTCCAGCGGAAGCCCGGGCAGCAGGTTGAACACCCCGACCGCGGCGTTGGCGACGGTGATCTGGACCACGAGGAGCCAGAGCACCGTCCTGGGTTCGACCACCAGCAGCAGCGCCGCCGACAACAGCGCGAGCAGCACCGAGACCGCCGGACCGGCGGCCGCGATCAGCCCCTCCTGCCGCGCCCGGGAGGGCGTCCGGACCAGCTCGGCCACCCCGCCGAGGAACTGGAGGCGGATCCGCCGCACCGGCATCCCCATCCGCAGCGCGACCAGGCAGTGCCCGAGCTCGTGGAGCAGGACGGAGACACCCAGCAGCACGGTGAAGGTCGCCGCGAGCAGCGCTCCCCCCACGAGTCCGACCCCGGGCAGCATCATGCGGACCAGGGGCGTGTAGAGCACGACGATGAGCAGGGAGATGAACCACCACGAGGGCGCGAGCAGCACCGGAACCCCACGGACACGCGCGACCACCAGGCCGCCTTCGTGGCCGGTCGCGGGGGTCCAGCGGATCGAAGCGGGCACTGAGGAAGCCTAGAACGCCGACGGTGTTGCGGCAGTGTGCCAGGCCGGAACGCGCCGCCCACCGTGCGGAGCGCCTCACCGAAGCGTCGTCGCGGTGGCCTACAGTGCCGGGTCATGGCGGACGCGGTAGTCACGGACCCCCGACAACCCCCCGGTGATGCTGGCACGGCGGGTGGTGCGGCAGGAACCCGGCGACGCCCGGCGCTGTCGCCGTCCCGCGCGAGCGACTTCAAGCAGTGCCCGCTGCTGTACCGGCTGCGGGCCGTCGACCGGGTCCCGGAGAAGCCGAGCAAGGCCCAGGTGCGGGGCACCGTCGTGCACGCGGTGTTGGAACGGCTGTTCGCGCTCCCGCCCGCGCAGCGAACCGAGGAACGCGCGCGGGAACTGGTCGAACCAGCCTGGGAGGAGTTGGTCGAGGAGCAGCCGGAACTGATCGAGCAGCTCTTCGGGGGAGCCGAGGACCCGGAACTCGCCGGGTGGCTGGCCACCGCGGAGAAACTCCTCGGTGGCTACTTCACCCTCGAGGACCCGACCCGGTTCCAACCCGAGGCCTGCGAGTTGCTCGTGGAGACCGAGCTCGAGTCCGGTGTCCTCATCCGGGGCTACCTCGACCGGCTGGACGTGGCTCCCACCGGGGAGATCCGGGTGGTCGACTACAAGACGGGCGCGGCGCCCCGCCAGCTCGGGGAGGCCAAGGCCCTGTTCCAGATGAAGTTCTACGCCCTCGCGTTGTGGCGGCTCCGAGGCGTGGTCCCGGCCCAGCTGAAGCTGATGTACCTGGCCGACCGGCAGGCACTCGTCTACACGCCCGACGAGGCGGAACTCCGCCGCTTCGAACGGACGGTGGACGCCATCTGGCAGGCGATCCTCCGAGCGGGTCGCACCGGCGACTTCCCACCCAACCCGAGCCGGCTGTGCGACTGGTGCGACCACCGCTCACGCTGCCCGGCCTTCGGCGGTACGCCCCCGCCCTACCCGGGTTGGCCGGAACCGTCGGCGTTGGCCGGGGAGGGCGGGGAGACGCCGTTGGAGAGGGTGGACTGAACCGCACGAGTCCGTACCCCCTCCCCGGGCCCCTCGGGGCCTAGAGGCGGCAGAAGCGGATGTCGGAGGCGAGGATCGCGCGGGCTCCGAGGGAGGAGAGCTCGTCCATCACGCTGTTGGCCTCCTTGCGGGGCACCATGGCCCGCACGGCGTTCCAGCCTTCCTCCGCCAAGGGCGAGACCGTGGGCGACTCCAGCCCGGGTGTGAGGGCCACCGCCGCCGCCAACAGGTGGTCGGGGCAGTTGTAGTCCAGCATCAGGTACTGCTGGGCCCTGGCCACGCCCCGCAGTCGGGCGGCCAGCTGGGCACGCCCCTGGCTGTCGGGCGCGGACTCCCCCTCCAGCAGGACGGCCTCCGAGACGCAGATCGGGTCCCCGAAGGCCACCAGGCCGTGCTGGCGGAGGGAGGTCCCGGTCTCGACGACGTCGGCGACCGCGTCCGCGACCTCGAGTTGCACCGAGATCTCCACCGCCCCGTCGAGCCGGATCACCTCGGCCTCGATGTCCTTCTCGGCGAGGTGGTTGCGCACGAGTCTCGGGTAGGACGTGGCGACACGGCGCCCGTGCAGGTCCTCCACCTTCCAGTCGGTGCCCGCCGGGGCGGCGAACCGGAAGGTGGACTTGCCGAAGCCCAGAGCGAGCCGCTCACGCACCGGCGCCTCGGAGTCCAGGGCCAGGTCACGCCCGGTGATCCCCATGTCGAGGGTGCCGGCTCCGACGTAGATGGCGATGTCCTTGGGGCGGAGGAAGAAGAACTCGACCTCGTTGGCGGGGTCGATGACCGTCAGGTCCTTCGGGCCCTGGCGGCGGCGGTAACCGGCCTCGGCCAGCATCTCGGCGGCGGACTCGGCCAACGAGCCCTTGTTGGGAATGGCGACGCGCAGCATGAGGGGTCTCCTGCTCGGTTTACAGGTGGCGGTACACGTCCTCGGTGCTCAGCCCGCGACCGAGCATGAGCACCTGGACGCGGTAGAGCAGCTGGGAGATCTCCTCGGCCAACCGCTCGTCCGACTCGTGCTCGGCCGCGATCCACACCTCCCCGGCTTCCTCGAGAACCTTCTTGCCCTGCGCATGCACGCCCGCGTCCAGCGCGGCGACCGTCCCCGATCCCTCAGGGCGTTCCGCCGCCCTCTCCGTGAGCTGCGCGAACAGCTGGTCGAACGTCTTCACGGTGTGTCATCCTCGCACTTCCTCCCGCGCGCGGGTGCCATCGGTGCGTCGTTGCGCCCGTCCTCGCGCCGAGGGACGACCGGAACGGGGCCCGGGCACCGTCCTCGGCCCGGCCGTGCGCCACCCCGGGACGTCGTCCCGTCCGCCCCGGACCGGACGGACCGCCCGACCTCGGCGCACCACCCCGTGGTGACCGAGGTCACACCCGCCGCCCCGGGCGATCCACGGCCGGTCGAGCGCGACGTCGACGGGTTCGCGGCCCGCGACGGCCGGGACGCGGGCCGGCGGTCCCCGAACCGGAGCGGCGACGCCGCCGACCGACCTGACTACACTCCGTCGCGTGGCGGTCGACTTCCGGTGGCGTGCCGAAGTGCGCGAGGAGGAGCTGGACGCCCTGCACGCGGAGGGCTTCGACACGGACGGCCGGGGGGACATCTGGGTGGAACGGTTGCACCGCCACAGCCTGGGCTGGGTGAACGCCCACGCGGGTGACCGCCTGGTGGGTTTCGTGAACGTGGCCTGGGACGGGGGCCGGCACGCGTTCCTGCTAGACACGGTGGTGGCGGTGGACCACCGGCACGCGGGGGTGGGCGCCGGCCTGGTGCGCGCGGCCGTCGCCGGGGCGCGCGAGGCCGGGTGCCAGTGGCTGCACGTCGACTTCGAGGCGGACCTGGGGCCCTTCTACCTGTCGAGCTGTGGCTTCACCCCGACCTCGGCCGGGCTGTTGGCGCTGTGACCTCGTCAGCCCTGGCCCGCCAGCACGTCGGCCAGCACCTCGACGTCCACCCCCTCCAACGAGGCCCGGTGCACCCTCCGCTCCCCCGGCTCCACGTCGACCTCGCAGGGAACCACCAGCACGGTGCACCCCGCCGCGACGGCGGAGGCGACCCCGGTCGGCGAGTCCTCCACGGCTACCGTCTCGACCGGGTCGACGCCCAACAGGCGCGCGGCCCGCAGGTAGGGGTCGGGGTGGGGCTTGTTGTGGGTGACCTCGTCGCCGAAGACGACCGCCTTGAAGTGGTGCCATCCGATGCCCTCGAGGGGGACTTCGGCGACCGTCCGCACGGTGGAGGTCACCAGCCCCATGGGAACGCCCGAGGCGTGGACGGCGGCGAGGGCGTCCTCCGCGCCGGGCCGCCAGAGCAGCCGGGTGCGGAACAGTTCCCGCATCCGGTCGATCACCCAGGCCGCGTTGGCCTCGGTGGCCTCCGGGGTGACGGGCAGTCCGAGGTCCGCCAGCAGCAGCCCCATGCTCCTGGTCAGGTTCGACCCGACCATCGCCGCCCTGGTCTCCGCGCTGAGCTGGCCACCGAGTTCCTGGGCGCGTTCCTCCAGGGCGATGCTCCACAGCTTCTCGGAGTCGAGCAGCGTGCCGTCCATGTCCCACAGCACGGCGGCGGGCAGGCGGCTGGCGCCGTCCATCGGGGACGGTGAACTCACGGATCTCCTCCTCGGTCTCCCTGGCGGCGAGCGCTTCGCTCAGGCGTTGAAGTACTTCGCTTCCGGATGGTGGGCCACGAGCGCGTCCGTCGACTGCTCCGGGTGCAGCTGGAACTCCTCGGACAGGGTGACGCCGACCCGCTCCGGTTCCAGGAGCGCCGCGATCTTCGCGCGGTCCTCCAGGTTCGGGCACGCCCCGTAGCCGAGGGAGAACCGGGCCCCCCGGTAGCCGAGCCGGAAGAACTCGGTGACGTCGCTCGGGTCCTCGGCGGCCACGCTCCTGCCGTCGGACCAGGTCAGCTCCTGGCGGATGCGCTGGTGCCAGAACTCGGCCAACGCCTCGGTGAGCTGCACCCCCAGCCCGTGGACCTCCAGGTAGTCCCGGTAGGCGTTGGCGGCGAACAGCTCGTTGGCGAAGTCGGCGATGGGCTGCCCCATCGTGACCAGGGTGAGGGGGAGGACGTCCACCTGTCCCGTGCTGGCCGCCAGCTCGCGTGGGCGGAAGAAGTCGGCGAGGCACAGCCGGCGGTCCCGCCGTTGGCGGGGGAAGGTGAAGCGGCAGACCTCGGGCGAGGCCGGGTCGGGTTCGCTGAGCACCACGAGGTCCTCGTCCTGGGCCACGCAGGGGAAGTAGCCGTAGACCACGGCGGCGTGCTGCAGGATGTTCTCGGTGGAGAGCCGGTCGAGCCAGTACCGCAACCTCGGCCGTCCCTCGGTCTCCACCAGCTCCTCGTAGCTCGGCCCGGCTGCGCCCCTGGTACCCCGCAGGCCCCACTGCCCGAAGAAGGTGGCCCGCTCGTCGAGCAGGGCCGAGTAGTCGGCGAGGGGGATGCCCTTGACGATCCGGTTGCCCCAGAAGGGCGCCGTGGGCAGGGGGACATCGGTGGCCACGTCGGACCGCCCGGTCGGCGCCTGGGCCTCCTCCGCCTCCGCCGCCGCCCTGCGGGCCTCGGCGATCCGCCGGGACCGTTCGTGCCGGGCCTTCCGCTCGGCGATCCTCGCCTGTTCGGCCTCGTCGACGAGCGCCGTCCCGCCCCGCTTCCGGTCCATGATGGCGTCCATCAGCCGCAGGCCCTCGAAGGCGTCGCGCGCGTAACGCACGTCGCCCCGGTAGACCTCCGAGAGGTCGTTCTCCACGTACGACCGGGTGAGGGCGGCTCCCCCCAACAGCACGGGCCACCGGCTGGCGACGCCGCGCGTGTTCATCTCCTCCAGGTTCTCCTTCATGATGACCGTGGACTTCACGAGCAGTCCGGACATGCCGATGGCGTCCGCGCGGTGCTCGCTGGCGGCGTCGAGGATGGCGGTGATGGGCTGCTTGATGCCGAGGTTGACGACCTCGTAACCATTGTTGGACAGGATGATGTCCACGAGGTTCTTGCCGATGTCGTGGACGTCGCCCTTGACGGTGGCGAGCACGATGCGCCCCTTGCCGCCCTCGTCGGCCTTCTCCATGTGCGGCTCCAGGTGCGCCACCGCGGTCTTCATCACCTCGGCCGACTGGAGCACGAACGGGAGTTGCATCTGGCCGGAGCCGAAGAGCTCGCCGACCGTCTTCATCCCCGCCAACAGGGTGTCGTTGATGATGCGCAGCGCCGGCCGTTCGGTGAGGGCGAGGTCGAGGTCGGCCTCCAGGCCGTTGCGCTCACCGTCGACGATGCGCCGTTCCAGTCGTTCGAAGAGCGGCAGCGCGGCCAGTTCCTCCGCCCGTGAAGCGCGGGCGGAGGACGCCGTGGCCCCCTCGAAGAGCGCCATCAGGCGTTGGAGCGGGTCGTAGTCGGGGCGTCGCCGGTCGTAGACGAGATCGAGGGCGACCTCGCGGTGCTCCTCGGGGATCCGGGCCATCGGCAGGATCTTGCTGGCGTGCACGATCGCGGTGTCCAGTCCCGCCTCGACGCACTCGTGCAGGAACACGGAGTTCAGCACCTGCCGGGCGGCGGCGTTGAGGCCGAAGGAGACGTTGGAGACACCGAGCGTGGTCTGCACCTCCGGGTAGCGCCGCTTGAGCTCCCGGATCGCCTCGATCGTCTCGATGGCGTCCCGGCGCACCTCCTCCTGGCCGGTGGAGATGGGGAAGGTCAGGCAGTCGACGATGATGTCCTCGACCCGCATCCCCCAGTTGGTCGTCAGGTCCTCGATGAGCCGGCTGGCGACGCGGACCTTCCACTCCGCGGTGCGGGCCTGCCCCTCCTCGTCGATGCAGAGCGCGACGACGGCGGCGCCGTGCTCGGAGACCAACCGCATGATGCGTTGGAACCGCGAGTCCGGCCCGTCGCCGTCCTCGTAGTTGACCGAGTTGACCGCGCAACGCCCGCCGAGGCACTCCAGTCCGGCGCGGAGCACGTCCGGCTCGGTGGAGTCGAGCATGATCGGCAGCGTGGACGCGGTGGCGAGCCGCCCCGCCAGCTCCGTCATGTCCTGGACGCCGTCCCGCCCCACGTAGTCGACGCACAGATCGATGAGGTGGGCGCCCTCCCTGGTCTGGGTACGCGCGATCTCGACGCAGTCCTCGTACTTCTCGGCGAGCATGGCCTCGCGGAACGCCTTGGACCCGTTGGCGTTGGTGCGCTCGCCGACCATGAGGACGCTGGCGTCCTGCCGGAAGGGAACCGCCTGGTACAGGGAGGCGACCCCCGCTTCGGGACGCGGGGCCCGTTCGACCGGCCGCAGACCGCGCACCGCGTCGACCACGGCTGAGATGTGGTCACCGGTGGTGCCGCAGCAGCCGCCGACGAGGCCCACCCCGAACTCGCGCACGAAACCGGCCAACGCCTCGGCTAACTCCTCCGGGCCGAGCGGGTACACGGCGCCGTTGGGGCCGAGTTCGGGCAGACCGGCGTTGGGCATGACCGAGAGCGGGATGCGGGAGTGCCGTGCCAGCTGACGCAGGTGTTCGCTCATCTCGGCCGGACCGGTCGCGCAGTTCAGGCCGATCAGGTCGATGCCCAGGGGTTCCAGGGCGGCGAGGGCCGCGTTGATCTCGGTGCCGAGCAGCATGGTGCCGGTGGTCTCCACGGTGACCTGTGCGATCACCGGCACGGTGATCCCCTCGGCGACCATGGCCCGCTGCGCCCCGATGATGGCGGCCTTGGTCTGCAACAGGTCCTGGCAGGTCTCGACCAGGACCGCGTCGATCCCGCCGGCGAGCATGCCCGCCGCCTGCTGCTGGTAGGCCTCCCGCAGCACCTCGTACCGGGCGTGACCGAGCGTGGGCAGCTTGGTCCCCGGACCGACCGAGCCGAGGACGAACCGGGGGCGGCCGGCCTCGCTGAAGGCGTCGGCCTCCTCCCGGGCCAGCCGCGCCCCGGCGAGGGCGAGTTCGTGGATGCGGTCGGTGATGTCGTACTCGGCGAGGTTGGCGAGGTTGGCACCGAAGGTGTTGGTCTCGACCGCGTCCGCCCCGGCCTCGAGGTAGCCCCGGTGCACGGCGCGCACGACGTCCGGGCGGGTGACGTTGAGGATCTCGTTGCAGCCTTCGAGCCCGGCGAAGTCGTCGAGGGTGAGCGGCCAGGACTGGAGCATCGTGCCCATCGCGCCGTCCGCCACCACGACACGGTCACGGAGGGCGGCGAGCAAGGGCGATACCGCGCGGTCCGACATGGGACCAGCCTACGATTGCCAACACGTCCGTTGGCCGTAGGCTGGCGCGGTGACCCACCCCGATCCTGGCGCCGACGAGTCGAATTCCGCTCTGCCCAAGCTGACCGATCCCGTCCTGGTGGCCGCCTTCGAGGGCTGGAACGACGCAGGTGACGCCGCGAGTGCCGCGATCGAGCACCTCCAGTTGAGCTGGGACGCGAGCCCGCTGACGGAACTCGATCCCGAGGAGTACTACGACTTCACTGTGACCAGGCCCACTCTATCTCTGGTCGATGGTGTAACACGACGCGTCGAGTGGCCGACCACGCGTTTCACGGTCTGCCGGCCCCCTGGAGTGTCCCACGACGTGGTACTGCTGCACGGTATCGAACCGAACATCAGGTGGCGCAGGTTCTGCGCCGAACTGGTGTCGGTGATCGAAAACCTCGGGATCAGCACCGTCGTCACGATGGGCTCCCTGCTCGCGGACACGGCCCACACCCGGCCCGTGCCGGTCACCGGAACGGCCTACGACGCCGAATCCGCCAGCCGGTTCGGGCTCGACCGTTCCCGCTACGAGGGGGCGACCGGCGTGCTGGGCGTGTTCCACGACTACTGCGTGCGCGCAGGCATCCCGGCGGTGTCCTTCTGGGCCGCCGTGCCGCACTACGTCTCGCAGCCCCCCTCCCCGAAGACGACGCTCGCGCTCCTGCGGCGGGTGGAGGACGCGCTCGACATCGAGGTCCCGGTCGGGACCCTGCCCGAGCAGTCCGCCGAATGGGAGGAGACGGTCAGCGAGATGGCCGACGAGGACGAGGACGTGAAGAACTACGTCCGGGCGCTGGAGGAGCGGGGAGACGAGATCACGCTGACCGAGGCGAACGGGGAGGTCATCGCGGCCGAGTTCGAGCGGTACCTCCAGCGTCGCCACCGCGGTGGGTGGGGCGGGCCGGGCAAGGGCGGCTGACCTCCCGCGCGGCGGCGCACCCACCTCGGGCGGCCGCCGACCGCCCCACCAGCGACCGGGTCCGGTCCGCCTGGCAGGGTCGGCGGACGGCCTGACCTGGTCGCCGTCCGGGGTGGCCGGCTCTCCCGGCGGGCTCAGCCGCGTCGCACCCCTGCGGCGCGCCGGACGCCGGGCTCGGCTCGGGGCGGGATCACCGGCACCGCGTGGTCCACGGCTGGGGGCGGGGCCGGGGCGGATCCCAGGGAGTGCGTTCGGAACGCGTTCCGGGAGGACCCGCCCTGGTGCTCTCCCCCGTCCCGGCCCACCGCGCGGGGCCCGCGCCGCCCCCACCTCGGCCGCGCGCGGTCGCCACGGCCCGACGGCGCACCTGGTCAGCAAGCGCGGCACAGCACGGCCGCCTCCTCGAACGCTTCGCCGCCCGAGGCAGCCTCCGCCAGCGCCGGACGGTTCCACCCCCACGCACGGGGATCCGGTTTCCGGTTCCCGCGCTGCGGTGGACGACCCCGGGGCCGCCAGGGCCGGCGGGTTCGCCCCCGCTCCCAGCGCCCCGGACCTCCCCGGTCGTCCCGGTCCCGGCCGAGGGACCGCCCCTCGCCCGTGCCCCGGGGAACCCACCCCCGCCCCACGCGTCTGTCGGTGCGAGGCCGACGAACGGAGGACGTGGTGGGGCGCGCTCGACGCTGGTTGGTGGCCGGTCTGGTCACGGTGGTCGTCACGGTCGGGGTACCGGCGGTGTGGGCCCACGGCTCCAGCCACGGCCGCATCGGCGGGCCGGAGGACGTCCCGCCCGCCCCGGTGGCGCTGGTCCTGGGGGCAGGTGTGCGGGAGGACGGCCGCCCCACGCGCCTGCTCGCCGGCCGCCTCGACGTGGCCGCTCGGCTCTACCTGTCAGGGCGGGTCGACGTCCTGCTGCTCTCGGGGAGCACCGGGCCCGACGGTTACGACGAACCGGGCACGATGCGGGCCTACCTGGCGCGGCTGGGGGTGAGCGAGCGGGACATGGTGCTCGACCCGGGCGGGCTGTCCACCTGGGATTCCTGTGTCCGGGCCAGCGACGTGTTCGGCGTGTCGGAGGTGGTCGTCGTCTCGCAGTTCTTCCACCTGCCCAGGGCGGTGGCGTTGTGCCGGGCCGCGGGCATCGACGCGTGGGGAGCGGGGCACGACTCGGCGCGGGACAACCCGGCCGGCACGAGGGCCGGGCGCCTGCGGGAGACCCTCGCGAACGGGTCCTCGATGTTGCGGGGCGTGCTGCGCAAGGCCCCTTCCGTCACGGAGGCCCCCGAGGGGTGGGAGTCGGGGCTCCGGGCGGCCGCGGGGACGGGCCGCCCGGAGCGTTGAGGGTTCTC
>NZ_AGVX02000185.1 GCF_000239155.1 Actinoalloteichus spitiensis RMV-1378 | reverse complement strand
AGACCGCGACGTCGACCAGTCCCGCCGACTCGTCGACCATCGGCGCGACCCGGACGTCGGCGAGTTCGATGCGGTGGGCGCCGAAGTTGACGGTGACACCGGTCGGGTCCGGGACCGGGGGCACGGAGTCGTGGTACTCCCAGATCGCGCTCTGCGGCGGTGCGGCGGCCATCCAGGCGTCGGTGTAGGCCCGCAACGCGGGATCGCCCTGGCCGCTGATCACCAGGGCGTAGATGGCGTGGACGCCCCGTTCGACCGAGAAGTGCAGGTCGGGGTGGAGCAGTTCGACGGCGGAGCAGAGTTCGTGCTCCACGCGGTGGGGTTCGCCGTCACCGAGTGCGGAGCTCAGGCCGGGCAGCAGCTCCTCCCACCGCCGCCAGAAGGCGGCGGCCGCCACCTCGGGTGCGGCGCCCGTACTGGACGGATCACCGTCGGACACTTGGTCGCCTGGGTCGGGTTCGGAGGACCAGACCCGGCGGAGGAACCTCTTCACAGCGCCCATTGTGCGCGACCTCGGCGCCGATGGCACCACCCCGTCGTGCGCCCCGGCCCCCTCGTCCCCCGTGTCACCCGTTCCGGTCGGCCTGCGCTGGCCTCCCTCGACGGGCGTCAACCGGCCCAGCTCTCGGGTGGCTCGACGAAGGCACGCCCGAGGTCCCGCACCAGGGTCAGGGCCGTCCGTGCCCAGTCCCCCGTCGCACCGGCGAGCCCGCATGCCGTCGCGGGGACCAGCAGGTCCGCCAGCCGGGGCCGGGCGAAGCCGAGGCGGTCCGCCAACGCCAGCGCGGGAGCCGCGGCGGCCCGCAGCCCGAGCGGCCCGGTGGGCGGAGTGCCCGGGACCAGACCGAGGGCCAGCCTGGTCCCCCGGTCCCAGGTCTCGCCCAGCTCGTCCCAGAACGCGGTGTCAGCTCCGTCGAGGGAGGCCGCGTCGAGGGACACGACGTCCGCGCCGGCGTCGGCGAGCAGCCGCACGGGAGGACGCCGCGCGCAGCAGTGGACGAACACCGGCGTACCGGTGGCTTCCCGGGTCGCCTCGACGACTCCCCGGAGGAGGCGGATCGCGTCCGGCTCGGGTACGGCCGGCACGGTGCCGTAGCCGGACGGGGTGGGAAGGCCGCCCCGCAACACAGCCGGCAGGGTGGGCTCGTCGAACTGGACGACCAGGTCGGACCCGGTGCGCGACCGCAGCTCACCCAGGTGCTCCCGCAGCCCCTCCAGCAGCGACTCGGTGAGGTCGCGCAAGGCTCCCTGGTCGGTGAGGACCCGGTGGCCCCGGGGCAGTTCCAGTCCGGCGGCGAGCGTCCACGGCCCGGCGACCTGGACCTTCAGCAGGGGCGGGCGGTGCCCGACCTCCTGGAGCGCCTGGTCGAGGCCGTCGAGGTCCCGGTGGCGGAGGTCGACGGCGCGCCGGAAGTCCGCCCCGGGACGCGCGGTGAGGCGGTAGCCGGACGGCACTGATTCGAAGGGCATGCTCACGAGGAGCCCGGCCGCGCGCCCGATCAGGTCGGCGCCGAGCCCCCTGGCGGGCAGTTCCGGGAGGTGGGGGAGGTCGGGCAGTTCGCCCAGGACGATTCTCGCCGCCTCCACGGGGTCGGTGCCGGGCATCGACCCGATGGCGGTGGCCGTGCCGGTGGGCCAGGGGGCGGTGCGTGCTGCCGAGTTCACGATCGCAGTACCTACCACCCGGTGGGCTTGGGCGGACGAGCGGCCCCGCCCCCGGCTGGTGTTCCCTGGCCGCGGGCCTGGCAGAGTGTGCCGATGAGCACCAGCCAGTCCGCCGGTCATCGCCTGCCCGCGGCCCGTCCCACCCGGCCCGGCCCGGCCCCCACCCCCGAGATGGTGTGGAGCGCGGCCAGCCGCATGCGCCCGTACCTGCGCCGCACCCCGCTGCTGCGGGTGGAGGTCGACGGGCGCCCCCTGGTGTTGAAGCTGGAGCACCAGCAGCTGACCGGCTCGTTCAAGTTGCGAGGCGCGCTCAACGCCCTGCTCGCGGGTGACCGGGCACGGCGGGTCGTCACGGCCTCGGGCGGCAACCACGGCCTGGGCGTGGCGACGGCGGCGGGGCTGCTGGGGTTGCCGGCCGAGGTGTACGTGCCCACGACCGTTCCGGACGGGAAGGCCCGGCGGATCGAGGCGACCGGGGCCACGCTCGTCCGGCACGGGGACCGCTACGCGGAGGCGGAGGCGGCCGCCGTGCTGGCCGCCAGCGGCGAGGGCGTGCGGTACGTGCCGGCCTACGACGACCCGGAGGTGGTCGTCGGGCAGGGCACGGTCGCCGCCGAGGTCGTGGCGGACCTGCCCGAGGTGGACGCGGTGGCCGTCGCCGTCGGAGGTGGGGGGCTCGCCGCCGGTACGGTGCTCGCCGCCGGGCCGGAGCGGACCGTGGTGGCGGCGGAGCCGGTCGGCTGCGCGGCGCTGAGCCACGCGTTGGCGGCCGGGGAGCCGGTGGACGCCCCGGTGGCGTCCGTCGCCTCCTCCGCGCTGGGCGCGACCCGCGTCGGAGACCACCCCTTCGCGGTGCTCGGC
>NZ_AGVX02000186.1 GCF_000239155.1 Actinoalloteichus spitiensis RMV-1378 | reverse complement strand
GCGTATGTGATCTACACGTCCGGCTCGACCGGTACTCCGAAGGGAGTGGTGGTACCGCACCGGGCTGTGGTGCGGGTGGCGTGGGAGACGGATCACCTGCCGGTGGGGCCGGGGGATGTTGTCGCCCAACTGGCGTCGTTGTCCTTCGACGCGGCCACTTTGGAGATCTGGGGAGCGTTGCTCAACGGGGCGGCGGTGGCGGTGCCCCGGCCCGGGGTGTTGTCGGTACCCGAACTGGGTGAGTTCCTGGGTGAGTACGCGGTGACGGGGTTGTGGTTGACGGCGGGGTTGTTCCACGAGGTCGTCGACACTGATGTGGCGGTGTTGTCGGGGGTGCGGTACCTGCTGGCCGGGGGTGACGTGCTGTCTCCGTCGCACTGCCGGCGGGTGGTGGAGGCGGTACCGGGGGTGCGGTTGGTCAACGGGTACGGGCCCACGGAGAACACGGTGTTCACCACTGTTCAGGTGGTGGGTGCCTCCGTTGTGCAGGGGCGGGGTTCGGTGCCGATCGGGTCGCCGGTGGCGGGGTCCGGGGTGGTGGTGTTGGACCGGTGGTTGCGTCCGGTGCCGGTGGGGGTGCCGGGGGAGCTCTACACCTCGGGTGCGGGTCTGGGGCATGGGTATGTGGATCGTCCGGGGTTGACGGCGTCGCGGTTCGTGGCTGATCCCTTCGATGCCGCTGGTGGTCGGGTGTACCGGACGGGGGATCGGGTGCGGTGGTTGCCGGACGGGGTCCTCGAGTTCGTGGGGCGGGTGGATGATCAGGTGAAGGTGCGGGGGTTCCGCATCGAGCCGGGTGAGGTCGAGGCCGCGTTGGTGGGGCAGTCGGGTGTGGCGCGGGCGGTGGTGGTGGTCCGGGAGGACACCCCGGGGGCGCGGCGTCTGGTGGGTTACGTGGTGCCGGCCGAGGGGCATGTGGTTGATGGTGGGCAGGTGCGGGAGGAGTTGCGGTCTCGGTTGCCGGAGTACCTGGTGCCGGCGGCGGTGGTGGTGCTCGAGGCCTTGCCCCTGACGGGTAACGGCAAGGTAGACCGGGCGGCGTTACCAGCCCCGGAGTTCCAGCCCTCCCAGGGCTACCTGGCACCCCGC
Organism: Actinoalloteichus spitiensis RMV-1378; assembly: GCF_000239155.1. Taxonomy (GTDB): domain Bacteria; phylum Actinomycetota; class Actinomycetes; order Mycobacteriales; family Pseudonocardiaceae; genus Actinoalloteichus_B; species Actinoalloteichus_B spitiensis. Next base: position 1,681 of record NZ_AGVX02000186.1, on the reverse strand, counting down.
ACGGACACCGAGAAGGTGCTGTGCGAGGTGTGGTCCGAGGTTCTTGGTGTGGACCCGGTGGGCATCGATGCCGACTTCTTCGCCCTCGGTGGCGACTCCATTCTCAGCCTGAAGGCTGTCAGCCGGGCCAGGGACGCACTGGGCACGAACATTTCGGCACGTGCCCTCTTCGATCACCCGACTGTCGCTGGTCTTGCTGCCCAGGTCCGTGGTCAGGACGACTTCGGCCAGACCCAGGCCGCGCCGATCACGCCTGCCGACCGGAGCCGTCCCCTTCCGCTGTCCTTCGCGCAGGAGCGACTGTGGTTCCTGAACGAGTTCGCCCCCGCGAGTGCGGAGTACAACTCGGGGCTCGCGTTCCGGCTCACCGGTGAACTCGACGTCACGGCGCTTCGCACCGCCGTCGACGGTCTCGTCGAGCGGCACGAGGCTCTTCGCACCACTTTCGGCACCCTCGACGACCAGGGAGTCCAGGTCATCCGCGGTGCTGTGGCCGTTCCCTTCACCACCCACGACCTGTCCGAGCTGGACGAGAGCAGCCGGAGTGCCGAACTGGACAAGATCCTCGCGTCCGAGATCGCCAGGCCCTTCGATCTCGGGGAGGGACCACTGCTCCGACTCGTCCTGATCAGGGAGCGGCCGAACACCCACGTGCTGGTGCTTCCGATGCACCACATCGTTACCGATGGCTGGTCGATGGGTGTGATCACCAGGGAGCTCGGTTCCCTGTACGCGGCGGCCGCGCGAGGGCTGTCCGCACCGCTGCCGGCGCCGCCGGTGCAGTACGCCGACTACGCGGTGTGGCAGCGTGCTCAACTGGAAGGCGACAGCCTGGACGAGCAGCTCGCCTACTGGCGGGACCAACTGACCGATGTCGTGCCGCTCGAGCTGCCCACCGATCGTCCGCGCCCTGCGGTCCGGACCTCCCGTGGCGCGGTCCGCACCTTCGAGATCCACTCCGACCTGGCCATGCGACTCGCCGACCTCGGAAGGACTCGGGGTGGGAGTCTGTTCATGACCCTGACCGCCCTCACACAGCTGATGCTAGCCAGGACCAGCGGCCAGACGGACGTGGCGGTCGGGACGGTCACCTCGGGACGTGAACGTCCCGAGGTGGAGGACCTGGTGGGCTTCTTCGTGAACACGCTGGTTCTCCGGACCAGGGTCGACGAGCGGTCAACCTTCTCCCAGTTGCTCTCCGACGTCCGCGAGACCGTGCTGAGCGCGTTCGCGAACCAGGACGTTCCCTTCAGCCGGTTGATCGAGGAGCTCGTTCCCGAACGGGATACCAGCCGGACACCGCTGGTCCAAGCGCTCGTCGTGTTGCAGAACGCCCCGAGTGAACTGCCCGAGCTTCCGGGGCTCGAGGTGACCGAGTGCGACCTCCCCCGTGAGGTAGCGCAGTTCGATCTGACCCTGCAGTTCCAGGAGACCGCGTCCGGGCTGGCGGGCGTGGTCGAGTACAGCATCGACCTCTTCGACGCCGGCACCGTTGATCGCTGGATCCGAGGTCTGATCGGGTTGGCGGAGGCGGTGACCGCGGAGCCGGAGCGCCGGTTGGTCGAGGTGGCGGTGACCGACCCCGCTGAGCGGGATCTGGTGGCGGAATGGAACACCCCCGACCGGGTGCTGCCGGTGCAGACGGTCACCGGGGTGTTCGCCGCGCGGGTGGTCGAGTGCC
>NZ_AGVX02000187.1 GCF_000239155.1 Actinoalloteichus spitiensis RMV-1378 | reverse complement strand
GAGCCGGTGACCGGCTCCCCGTCCTCGTCGGAGGACCGGCGGGGGTCGGGGAGACCGCGTCCGGCGTCGACCAGGGTCCGTGCCTCCCCGCCGGCAGCCGCACGACGGGTGGACACCGCGTGGTGGCCGCCTTGGACGGGCCTCGCTCAGGTGTGGGCCAACTGGGCGTTCCGGAGCTGCTCGGCCAGCGCCCGCACCTCCGCCAGGGCCTGCCCCGCGTCCCGGTGCTGCTCACCGGCCAGTTCCTCAGCGATCTCGTCGTGGCTGAGCCCGGCGGTGAGGCCACGGACGACCAGGGCGCCCGTCCTGTTCAGGACCCAGTAGCGACCGGTGCGCCGGTCGAGGAGGACCATCCCGTCCTCGGTCTCGGTCGTCGCCACGTCCGCGCGCAGCCGCAGGGGGGTCATCGCTCCTCCTGTTCTCGAGGGAACGGTCGAGCACCGGGGCGGCGGCCCCTCCGGGCGCGGACCGGCGCCGGTCCACCGTGTCCACGGTCGGGCTCAACCCCGTTCCGATCCCGCACCAGCGTTTGGCGAGACCCGGCCCGGAACAAGAGGGCCGAGGCGATCTCACTCCGGGAACCAACGGTCCCGGTGAGGTGCGGGCGGGACGTCACACACCGTCGTCACCCCGGCGCTCGGACCGTCCCCGCCCCGGGCCCGGGAACGGCCCCGTGACGCCGTCGTCCCCTGCCCGCCGCTCGGCGTCCACCGGGCCGTTCCTCCCCCGTGGACCACCCCGAATAGGGTCGGCCCGTGCGCATCTGTGTGTTCTGTGGATCCTCCCGGGGTCGGGGCGAACGGTACGTCGAGGCGGCCAGGGCCCTCGGCGAGCTCCTCGCGGCCCGCGACATCGGGCTCGTCTACGGCGGGGCCTCCGTCGGCACGATGGGGGCGGTGGCCGACGCGACCATCGCGGCCGGCGGTTCGGTGACCGGCGTCATCCCCACCCAGCTGGTCGACCGCGAGATCGCCCACCCCGGCCTGACCGACCTCCGGGTGGTCTCCGACATGCACGAACGCAAGGCGATGATGGCCGAGCTGTCCGACGGGTTCATCGCGCTCCCCGGTGGAGCCGGGACGCTGGAGGAACTGTTCGAGGTGTGGACCTGGGCGCAGATCGGGTTGCACGCCAAACCCCTCGGCCTCCTCGACGTCGGCGGCTACTACCAGCCGCTCCGCCGCTTCGTGGACCACATGGTCTCGGAGGAGTTCCTCGCCCCGGTGTTCCGGGACATGCTGCTCGTCGGGTCCGAACCGGCCGAGCTGCTCGACCGCTTCGTCCGGTACGAGCCCCCGGAGAACAAGTGGGCGAACTCCAGGGCACGGCAGCTCCTCGGCGTCGACGAGCGGAACGGCACCACGGCTGACTGAGGCGCGCCGGTGCCCCCACGGCGGTCCCGGTCGGCCACCGGGCACGGCGCCGCCGACTCGGGAGCCCCGGCCATCGGGTCCGGCGGGCCGTGGGGCCCGTCCCGGCCCGCCCCGCCAGCCGAATCGCACGACCCCCTGTTCGCGGCGTGCCGGTGGTACTACCCTCGGTGTCCGAGCACAGGAGGCGCGGGGCCGGGCGGACGCCAGGAGGTGGGTCGTGACGGGAACCGTTCGCGACGAACCCGAACTGCGCCTGCCCTTCCCCGACGCCTTCGCCGTCGACCCGTCCCCCACCTGGGCCGAACTCCGGCGGGACGCCCCCGTGCGCCGGGTCCGCACCGTCGCCGGTGACGAGGTCTGGCTGGTCACCCGCTACGACGACGTCCGCGTCGTGCTCGCCGACCCCCGGTTCTCCCGGGCGCTCGTCGTGCGGCCGGGCGCACCCCGCACCGCCGTCGCCGCCCCGAGGGCCGGCTCGATCACGGCGGCCGACCCGCCCGAGCACACCCGGCTGCGCCGCCTGGTCGCCGGCTCCTTCACCCAGCGCAGGATGCGCGAGTTCCGGCCGTGGATCGCCGCGCTCACCCACCGCCTCGCCGACGACGTGGCCGCCGTCGAGGGGCCCGCCGACCTGCGACGGCTGTTCGCGCTGCCCCTGCCCATCACGGTGATCTGCCACCTGCTGGGCGTACCCGCCGAGGACCAGCCGCGTTTCGCGCGGTGGTCCGAGGTCGTCTACAGCATGGACATGGCGGAGAAGGACGAGGTCGAACGGTCCTACGACGCGCTGGACGCCTACGTGACGACGCTGGTGGCCGAGCGGCGCTCCGCGCTGCTCTCGGGCCAGGAACCCTCCGGCGCGCTCCTGGACGAACTCGTCCTGGCCCGCGACCAGCAGGACCGGCTCAGCGAGGCCGAGTTGGTCTCCCTGGTGCTCACCCTGCTGGTGGCGGGCCACGAGACCACGGCGAACCAGATCGGCAGCTTCCTGATCACCCTGCTCCGCGAACCCGCGCGGTGGGAGCGGCTGGTGGCCGAGCCCGACCTGATCCCCGACGCGGTGGAGGAGCTGCTGCGGTTCAACCGGCTCGGCGAGACGGGGCAGTACCGGGTGGCGGCGGAGGACGTGACCCTGGCGGGGGTGCGCATCCGTGCCGGCGACGGGGTCATCGCCGCGATCGGTTCCGCGAACCGGGACGAGTCGGTGTTCGACTCGCCGGACTCGCTCGACTTCGGGCGGGGCGGTGGCGGCTCGCACCTGGCCTTCGGGCACGGCATCCACCACTGCCTGGGCGCCGCGCTGGCGCGGCTGGAGCTCCGGGAGACGCTGCGGACCCTGACGACGAGGTTCCCCCGCCTGCGGCTCGCGGTTCCGGTGGAGGAACTGCGCTGGCGCCAGGTCCTCATCAGTGGTGTCGCGGAGCTTCCCGTCCTCACCGCACCCCTTCCCGCGATCACAGCCCGTTGAGCTGGGAGAACGCTGCGCTGAACCTGACCGGCGGTCACCGCCGATCCGCCCGTCTCCTAGCCCGAAAGCAGCATCCGATGTTGCTGCTTTCGCTCGTAGAGTTCCCACTACTCCCCACGTACGGTGAAGCCACCTCCCTAGCGAGGGCCCACAGTGATTCACCTCCTGTCGGGGTCTGAGCCGGCATCCGCACTGGCCGGTCGGCTCGCCGGGACGGGACAGGAACCGCGCCGCAACACTCCTGTCCCGTCCGTGCCGTTCCCCGCTCCGCCCGCTGCGCCGTGCCCTCAACCTCAACGCCCTCCCCAGCCTTCTGCCCGTCGGCCTCCCGGGTCGGGCCCCCCGTGCGCCATCGCCCGGCGAGCGCTCGCCGGCGGCGCGGGGGTCGCGGGCGTTCGACCTCACCCGGGCAACGGGTCCCGGGGAGCCAGGGGCCGTCCCATCCCCTGTGGTCGAGCGACGGCACCGGAACGGCTGCCTACCAGGCCGAACGGGCCGCGCCCAGCCCCGGTCGCACTGGGGACGGCGCGGCGCCAGCACGGCGGGAGAACCTCCTGGCGCACACGCGCGTACGGCCGGTCCCGCCCTGGGGCGGAACCGGCCGTACCGGGGGGTGCCGAGCCCGGGGTCACGCGGGGCGTGGCACGCCCACCCGGTCCCGGCGGGGCCCGGACCAGGCCGGACCCCGACCGGCGCTCACTGCTCGGAGGTGACCTGGTAGGAGCGGATCACCGTCTGCTCCGCGCTGTTGCCCGCCGAGTCGGTGGCCGAGGCCCGCAGCGACACGAAACCCTCCTCCGGGTGCTCGACGGTCACCGTGCCGTCCACGACCTCCACGGACTCCCAGGTCTCCCCGTCATCGGTGGACACCTCCACCGACAACTCGGTGACCTCACCCACGGCCCGCTCCACGTCCACGCTCAGGACGTGCTCGCCGCCACCGGGCAGCCGACCCAGCAGGTCGGCCTCGCCGGCGGCCCCGGAGAACCGCACACCGAGCATCGGCAGCTCCTCGATCTCGGTCTCACCGGCGGTGCCCGAGTGGAAGGTCCACCGGGCCTCCACCGAGGAACCGAGGGACGACCAGGGCACGTCCCGCGTCGCGTTCGCCTCCACGGTGAACTCGGCCGGGCCGCTGGGCAGCGGCGCGAGCAGGTAGCCGACGTCCTCGCTGGAGGCGATGACCTCACCGTCGTGGGAAAGGGTCAGCTGACCGTTCACACCCTCGCCCACGTCGCCGAAGACGTCGTAGAAGTCGGCGTCGGAGGTCGTGAAGAGGCTCGACCTGATCACGGCCTCGTCGCCGAATCGCTGGGCGAGTCCCCGCACGGTGAGCGGAGCCAGGTTCCAGGAGCTCTCGGAGGAACCCGTCTCGTAGGCGCTGGTCCGGTCCCAGTACTCGTAGATCCCCGCGTCGGGGTCGCTGTGGTCGAAGCTCTCCATGTAGGAGAGGTTGTCCTCGACGCTGTAGTACAGGGTCTCCGTCGAGGGCACCTCCACCGTCCTGGGCACGCGGATGTACATGTGGGCGTAGTCGAAGCGCGCGATGACCGCCCGGTTGCCGGTGGCTTCGACGCCCTGGCCGTGGTAGGTCGCGGTGACCTCGGCCAACTCCTCGTCCGACGGGGCGAACAGGATCTCCTCCGGGATCTCGTCCACCAACTCGAAGGCGAGGTGGTAGGCATAGTCCTCGTCACCCGAGGTGGACTCCAGGATGGGCAGGTACGTCAGGGCGAAGGAGCCCTCGCCCGGTACCGCGTACAGGGGAGTGGAGCCGCCCCCGGCCATCCCGGCGACTCCCACCCCGAACAGCCGGTGCTCGCCGACCACGGAGCTGTCCCAGGCGGTGAGCTCAGCCGGCCGCTCGGTGTCTGCCCGCACCCGAACGCCGGGCGCCGCATCGAGCGTGGCCTCGGCATCACCCGAGGTGACGTCGATCCCCGACCCGATCACGTAGGTGTGGTCCTCGGAGATCTCCTCGTCGCCCTCACCACCCGGGTAGGTGGTGGTGATGATTCCGAGCAGGTTGTAGGTGCCCTTCGTGAGCCGGCCGACGTAGTCGCCGTTCTCATCGGGCAGGATCTGGGTGTCCTCACCCGTCTCGGTGTTCTCGGCGACCAGCAGCGCCCACTCCGGGGTCTCCCCCTCGCGGTCCAGGATCGTGAGGTCGAGGTCGTAGCTCTCCTCCTCGACGAACACCCCCGCCGGCGTGGACACCGACACCTCGCCGTCCGTGGCGACCAGCTGACCGCCCAGGTACCCGGTCACCTCGTTGACGGTGGGGTCGACGACGATCTCCACCTCGGCGGTACCGCCCGCCGGGACCGTCACCTCGCTCGCCGACAGCTCGACCAGCCCGTCCGGGGCCGCCTCGCCCTCCGAGCCGACCACGTCGAAGGCCAGGTCCAGGGTCACGTCCTCGTCACCGGAATTGCGGTAGGTGACGGTCTCCACCACCGGCTCCAGATCGGCTTGGGGCCACAGGAAGTTGCCCAACGACACCGCCGCCGGCTCGCTGACCACGGTCTGGTTGACGGCCCGTGCCACGTCCAGCCGACCGGCACCCTGACCGGCGACCCCGATGCCCTCCAACGGCTGGGCGGAGGCCATCAACGCGGCCCGGAAGTCAGGGGCCGTCCAGTCGGGGTTCGCCTGCGCCAGCAGGGCCACCGCGCCCGCCACGTGCGGCGAGGCCATCGACGTGCCATCGGCCGAGGTGTGGTGCTCATCCACCGGGGACCCCATCGAGGTGCCCGCCGCCCGCGCGGAGACGATCGCCGTTCCCGGGGCCGCGATCTCCGGCTTCACCGCGCGGTCGCCCACCCGGGGTCCCCGGCTGGAGAAGTCGCTGAGCTCGTCGGACTTCGTGACGCTGCCCACGGCCAGCGCCGCGTCCGCCGCAGCTGGACTGCTGACGCTCTCGTCCGCGCCGAAGTTCCCGGCTGCGATGACGAACAGCGTGCCGGTGTCCTCGGTGAGGGCGTTCACCGCCAGCGACATCGGGTCGGTCCCGTCGGAGTGCCACCCGCCCAGGCTCAAGTTGACCGCGACCGCGTCACTCGCTGCGGCCCACTCCATGCCCGCGATGATCGCGTCCTCCGGGCAATCGAAGGGGCCGCACACCTTGCCCACCAGCAGGTCGGCATCCGGCGCCACCCCCCGATGTGCCCCGTCCGAGGCGGTCCCCCGGCCCGCCACCGTGCCCGCCACATGCGTGCCGTGACCGTCCTCGTCCAACGCCGAACCCTCGGGGTCGACGAAATCCACCGCCTCGGTGACCGCATCCGCGAAGTCGGGGTGCTCCGGGTCGTAGCCACTGTCGAGCACCGCGATGGTCACACCCTCACCGGTGTACCCCGACTCCCACACCTCCGGCGCCCCCACCTGGGCGTTGCTCTCCTCGTCCAAGGGCCGGGCACGGCCGTTGAGCCACACCCGCTCCACCCCACCGGAGAAGACACGCGCCTCCGCGTCGTCCTGGGTGATCTCGGACCACACACCATCGGCGGAGTCCTCGTCCGGGTGCACCGCCACCGCGTTCAGGCTCTCCAACACCCGACCGGTGCTCGCCTCCTCGGAGAGCACCGACGCCCGCGCCCCCGGATCGCTGCCCTCGGCGTAGGAGACGATCAACGGCAGCGGACCGCTGTCGGCGAAGCCCTGCTCCAACAGCCCGTGCACGTCGAACAGCCGCTCGTCCAACAGGCCCGAGCGCACCAGGCCCAACGCGTCGGACGGGATCACCACCAGGCGATCCCCCTCGGCGTAGCGGACGAAGGTCACGTGCTCGCGCCCCTCCGCCGGTTCCACCCGCACGCCGAGTGCCTCCCCGGCCTGGCGGTGGACGTGCAACCGGTCACCGGTCACCAGCGTCAACACCTCCGCCCGTCCGGAGGCGCTCGACGTGAGCGGAGCATCCCTGTTCGATTGTTCGGCGGCGGTGGCGGAGGGCACGGCCAGGGCCAGGCTCAGGCCCATCAACACCGCACCCCCCGCCGCTGTCAGTCGTCGTGGTCGCATGAACTCCCGCTTCCTTGGCGTCGCCCTCGTGAGCCGCCGCGTGGCGTCGCGACGGAGCCTCACTCGGGATTTGCTGACGGTGAGCACGTTCACATACTGGCCGGTTCACGAAAAGATCTCGGTGCCATTCCGCACAAACGAGAGCGGAAACAGTGGCCACATTGCCGAGATCGCTCCGCCGAACGGTGTCGACCGAAAGTACGAGACGAACCGACCGACTGCTCCCGCTCCCGGGATGAGGCGGTCCGGTCCTCGTGCGCTGGCACACCACCACCTCCACCAGGGCGCGGCGGCGGTCCCCCGTCGCGTCGCGGTCCGATGGAGGGATCGCGGGCGAGGTCCGTGCAGCAGGCACCACCACCGACGACGAAGGAACCCCCGGAATCAGGGAAAGGAATTCTGCGCGATTGTGGAACTGACGTGGAACACGACCGCGTTCGTATCACCGCATTCGCACCACGTCCTCTCCTCGTGCGAGCGCGCTACTACCGAAACGGACGCCGGGCGGGCCTGGTCAGCGGGCCGGAACCTCTGACATCGCGGTCCCTCCCCGACCGCAGCGCCACGCGGATGCCGACCGGCCGGCCGGGCGGGAGACGCGGACCGGCCGGCCCC
>NZ_AGVX02000188.1 GCF_000239155.1 Actinoalloteichus spitiensis RMV-1378 | reverse complement strand
GGTCGCACTCGGCGCGGATGAGCGCGGTGAAGACGCCCTGTTCGTCACCGTCCGGACCGTCGAGGTGCACCTCACCAACACCTACCGCAAGCTCGGCCTGCCCGGCCGGACCGCGCTGCACGCGGTGTTCCCCCACCCCGACCCGACCAGCCAACCCCGATGAGCACCGACCACCCCACCGCCCAGCCCACGCGCCCCGCCACGACCGTGCTCTCCGGGCAGCGCCACTGGCAGGACCAGGCCGCCGGCACCCACCTGCTCGACCGCGCCTCCCAGCTGGCCACCCTCCGCGGGATCGTCTCCCAACTCCTCGCCGCCACCCCGTCCGTCGGAGTGGTCGAGGGACCACCCGGCAGCGGACGCTCCGCCCTGCTGCTGCACGCCTGCGCCGCGGCCGAGCGCCGCGGCGCCAGGGTCGTGCTCGCCAGGGGGACCCCCGCCGAGACCGGGCTGCGGCACGGCATCACCTCCCAGCTGCTCGGCGCGCTCACCCCACCCGGCAGCTCCCTGTGGACCTCACCGGTGTGGACCGACCCCGACCGCGACGCCGAACTCGTCCCGCTGCTGTGCCGGGACTTCCTCTCCGTCGCCCGGCAACAACCCCTGCTGGTCGTCGTCGACGACGCCCACTGGGCCGACCGGTGGTCGGTGGGCTGGCTGGGCGCGCTCCGCAGACGGCTGCGTGACGTCCCCCTTGCCCTGCTGCTCGCCGGGGACACCGGAGCCGTGCCGCTGTCCCCCCGCACCGACGGCGCGCCGCACGGCCGGGACCGGGTCACCGCACCGCACCTGCTCGCGGTGGGCCCGCTCACCGCCGACAGCGTCCGGACCGCCCTCGGACGAGCCGGGGCGCCCGTGCCCGAGGACCTCGCGCGGGCGGCGGCCGACGCCACGGGCGGCAGCCCCTGGCTGCTCGACGTCCTCCGCCGGCACCTCGCCACCGTCGGCGTCCCCCCGGGGGAACTCCGGCCCACCGACGTGTGGCGCGTCGTCGCCGCCGCCCACGGCGACCGCGTCACCCGGCTCGCCGCGACCCTGGACGCCGAACCGGTCGGACTGCTCCGCGCGCTCGCCGCCACCGAGGGCCGCCTGCCGTTCCGGCTCGTGGCCGCGCTCGCCGGGCTCCGCGACGCCTCCGACCGGGTCGTCCTCGACCGGCTCACCGGGATGGGCCTCGTCCGGGGCCGAGGCGGCCCCGGCGACCGGCCCGACGTGCTCGGACCGATCGTCCGCGACCGTGTGCTCGCCGAGATGACCACCGGCGCCCGGGACGACCTGTACGCGCGGGCGGCCGACCTCGCCCACCGCTCCGCCGTCGACGACGTCGACGTCGCCGAACTGCTGATGCGGGCCCCACCCGGCGGCGGGCACTGGGCGGTCGGGGTGTTGCGACGAGCCGCCCACCAGGCCCGCGCGGCCGGACACCCCGAGGACGCCGCCCGCTACCTCGACCGGGCGCTGCGGGAACCCCTGGCCCCGACGACCCGAATGCACACCCTGATCGAACGGGCGGCGGTCAGCGCCACGGCGGACGGGGGAGAGCGGTACCTGGCCGAGGTCCTCACCGACGCCAGCGGTGGCCGCGCCCTGGCGGACGCCACCCTGCGCGCGGCCGACCTGCTGCTGGCCGGGGGACGCGGACGCACCGCCTACTGGCAACTGTCCGCGCTGGCCGACGCCCACCGGGCGGCCGGCGCCCCCGAGGAGATCCACGCGCCGTTCACGGCGCTGTGCCAGCTGGCGCACGCCACGCAGCGCGGTGAACCCGGCGGACTCGTCGAGCTCGCCCCGCCAGCACTGCCGGCGGACCCCCGCGACCCCGCCCAATGCGCGGCGACCGCCCACTCCCTCGCCGTGACCGGAGTGGACCTGCCCAGGACCGTGGACCTCGCCCGGCGGGCCCTGGCCACCAGCGCACCCCCCACCGCCGCCCTCACCGCCCCCCGGTTGGCCGCCGCCCGCGCGCTGTCCCTCGCGGGCCGGGACGAGGAGGCCCTCGACGCCCTCGACACCGTCCTGGCCGAGGCCCGCCGCCAGGCCCCGCCCTGGGTGGTCGCCCGGGTGCTGACCGTCCGAGCCGGAACCGCGCTGCGCGCCGCCCTGCCCGCCGAGGTCGACCGGACGCTGGCCCTGATCAGCGACGCCCTGCCCGCCGTGCGACGGTCGAGGAGCCTCGCCGCCCAGGTGGCCTCGGTGCGGGCCCTCCACCACCTCGACGTGGGGGACGTGGCCGACGCGGCGCGGGCGCTCCGCACCTGTCCCCCCGACGTCACGATCGGCGGGGAGATCGGAGCCAGGGTGCTCTACACCCGAGGCCGGCTCAGCCTCGCCCTCGGCGAGCCGGGGAAGGCGCTTACCGACCTCCGCCAGTGCGGATGGCGGTTGTTGGCCCGCCAGGAACCCAACCCCGCGCTGCTGCCGTGGCGCGGCTACACCGCCACCGCCTGCCTCGCCACCGGCGATGTCACGGAGGCCACCCGGCTCTTCGACGAGGAACGGGAGCTCGCGGCCGCGTGGGGAGCGCCGGCACCACTGCGGCACACCGAGGAGCTCGCCGCGCGGGCGTGGTCGACGGCGCCCTCCCCGCGGCACCGGGACCTCGCCGCACCGTCGGGTTCCCCCGGCCGCCGTCCGGGGGAACCGGGACGGGAGGACGCGCGGTGACCACGGACGGGCGCGACGTATCGTCCACCGGGAGGCGAGAGGCGATGCGGCTGTGCGAGCGGGACGGTGAGATCGCGGCGATCCGTGCCGCCGTCCGCGCCGCCCATGACGGGCACGGCTCGCTGACCGCCGTCGTCGGCCCACTCGGCATCGGCCGCACCGCCCTGCTGCGCTCGCTCGCCGACCAGACGGTGGCCGACACCCGGGTGGTGCTGGCCAGCGGAGCACTGCTGGAACGGGAGTTCGCCCACGGCGTCACCCGCCAGCTGTTCGAACCCGCCCTCTGGTCGGCCGACCCGGAGTGCCGGTCCCGCTGGTTCGCCGGGGCCGCCGCCCCGGCCGCCCTCCTCCTCGACGTCGACGTCGACGCCGGCCCACCCGAGCCCGGCCCCCCGGCGACGCTGTGGCCGGCCCTGCGGGCGTTCGTGGCGAACCTGGCCGCCGAACGGCCACTGCTGGTCGTCGTCGACGACCTCCAGTGGGTCGACACCGAATCCCTGCGCTGGCTGGGATACCTGTCCCGCCGACTGGCCGGCGTCCCGGTGGCCGTCGTCGCCGCCGCCTGGGACGCCGGCGGCTGGTCGGAACGCCCCGACGTCCAGGACGTCCTCGCCGCCGCCACCCGCACCCTGCGGCCACGGCCCTTGGGCCTCGACGCCACCCGCACCCTGGCCCGGGACCGCTTCGGCCCGTCCGTCGAGGAGGAGTTCGTCAGCCGCGTCCACGCCGACTCCGGCGGGAACCCGATGTTCCTCACCGGGATCCTCGACGCGGTCGCGTCCTCGGGCGCGCCCCCCACCGCCGACCAGCTCACCGCCGAGGACAGCGCGTGGTCCGGCCTGCTCGGCGACCGCCTCACCACCTGGCTGGACGCCGTCGTCGCTCCCGTGCGCGACGTGGGCCGAGCGGTGCTGGTCCTCGGTGAGGACGCGACCCCCGACCTCGTCGCCGACCTGGTCGGACTCGACCAGCTCAGCTGCGACCGCGCGTTGCGCGTCCTGGGCCAACTGGGCCTGGTCCACGTCCACGGGACGTGCTCCTTCCGCCACCCGTGCGCCAGCGCCGCCGTCGACCGCGCGATGGGCGTCGCCGAACGGGAACGCCTCCGACAGGCCGCCGCCCTCCTGCTGCACCAGCGGGGCCGCCCACCCGAACGCGTCGCCGAACACCTCCTCGCCGTCACCACCCCCCACCAGGCCTGGGCCACCAGGGTCCTCCGGGAGGCGGCCGACACCGCCCTCCGACGGGGAGCGCCCAGAACCGCCGCCGACTACCTGCGACGGCTGCTGCTCGACGTGGACGACGGAGTGGTGCGCGGCCGGTTGCTGGTGGACCTCGCCCTCGCCGAACGCGAGTTCGACCGGGCCGCCGCCCGACGACACCTCACCCAGGCCGTTCCCCTGCTGCCCCACCCCAGGGAGCGTGCGACGGCGGCGGCCCGGCTCGCCCCGGAACTCCTCGACGAGGTGACGCCCGCCGTCCGCGAACTCGTCTGCCGCGCCGAGGCCGACCTGCGGGCGGCGGGACCACTGTCCGGCCACGACCTGGAACTGGCCCTCCGGGTGGAGTGCCGAGTCCGGCGCGCGGGCCTGGCACCGGACACCGAGGACTCCGTGCTCGGCCGGCTCCTCGACCTCGACCTCGCCTCCGGCGGCCGAGGCCCGGCGGAACGGGAACTGGTGTCCGTGCTGCTGCACCAGGCCACCGTCGGACTCCTGCTGACCGCCGACGCCGTGGGCAGGATCGGCCGGTCCGTGCTCGCCGGCGAACCCGCCGCCGCCGCGCACGTCCACACCGGACTGGTGCTGCTGCCGCCCACCCTGGTGGCCGCCGAGGCGGCCGAGGACGTCGGCCCGTGGCTCGACATCGCCCTCGACCAGGCACGACGGCAGAACTCCGTGGTGGCCCGCGTCCTGGTGACGGTCAGCCTCGTCAGCGTGCGGCTGGGAGCGGGGGACGTCGCCGGCGCCCGGTCCTCGGGCATGGACGCGGTCGCGCTCGCCGAGTCGGAGTGGCCGGACGGGCTACCGCTGTGCCTGACGGCGCTGGTGCCCACCGCGTTGCTACCCCGCGACGCGCGCATGGCGCGCTGGCTGCTCGACCGGCTGGAGCGGCACGCGACCGGCTCGGAGGGCGCGGCCTACCACCACGACGCGCTGCTGCCGCTGCGCGGGTTCCTCCGCTCCCACGCCGGCGACCTGCCGGGAGCCCTGCAACACGTCCAGGAGTGCGGCCAGCTGCTGGACCGCGCCGGGCGGCGCAACCCGGCGTTCAGCCCGTGGCGGCACTGGGCCACCTCGCTGCACCTGCGGATGGGCGATCCGGTGGCGGCCAGGGCCGTGGCCGCCGAGGAGTACGACCTGGCCGCCCGGTGGGGCGCCCCCGCCACGCTGGGCGCGGCACTGCGGTTGCTCGGCACCGTCACCGACGGCAGGAAGGGCATCGAGCTGCTCAGGGAGTCCCGGCGCGTGCTCGCCGGATCGGGGAACCACCTCGAACTCGGACGGACCCTGGCGGAACTGGGCAGGGCGCTGCTGCGGGCGGGTGACCCGGCGGCGGAACCGGTGCTGCGGGAGGGCCACGACCTGACCGCCGACCACGGGATCGACTGGCTCACCGACCGTTTCCGGTCCGACCTGGCCGCCTGCTCGCGGGCGTCGGGGGTGAACCTGGTGCTCACCAGGGCCGAACTGCGGGTCGCGGCGCTGGCCGCCGAGGGCAGGACGAACAAGGAGATCGCCGACACCCTCACGGTGAGCGTGCGCGCCGTGGAGAAGCACCTCACCCGGGTGTACCGCAAGTTGGCCGTGGACGGCCGCGCCGGGCTCGCCGCCGCGCTGGTCCCGGTCTCCACCGGCCCCGGGGATCCGAGCGGCCAGGCCTGTTGACCCCGGCCAACCACCCCGAGGCCGCCCCGGGGGCCGGCGACGTGGCCGGCCGGGTCTCGCGGTGCGACGGGGACGGCCACCACCTCGACCACCCTGCCCGGCTGTCGTGCTCGCCGGACACCCCAGCCACCGGGCCGGCGTGACAGCCGCGCGCGTGCCGGCGCCCGCTGCGGAGCAGCCCCCAGGATTCGTCCCGGTAGCCAGGTCGTTCCCCCTGTCCTCACCCGAACGCGAGGTGGGCCGGGCGGATCGGCCCGCCCGGGGACGTCACCTCCGGACATGACGGGCTGGGATCGCGGGGGGTGTCCCTATGTGGTTGTCAAGCCGCAGCCGGGGCG
>NZ_AGVX02000189.1 GCF_000239155.1 Actinoalloteichus spitiensis RMV-1378 | reverse complement strand
GCTCGTGCGGAGCGCGACGGCGTCCACCGCCTGCGCTCCGCCGGAGAACGCTGCGGACGTCCGGCACGAACGGTCCGCGGTCGCCGCGAGCGATGTCCCCCCTCCCAGTCCGGTGGCCGAGCTCACCCCGCACGTACCCCAGGATCGGCTCGACACGGACATCGACTGCGACGACCCCCGCTCGCGGACCGAACTCAGCGGGTTCGTCCCGATCCCCGGGCTGTCGTCCGTGCCCACCGAAATCAGCGTTCTGCTGGCCGAGAACGGGGGCGGGGTACTGCTGAACGAGACGATCGAGCTGACCCCCGGGAGCCTTGCGGAGGACGGGCAGTGCCCGGACAGCGGGGCGCGGGCGGTGTTGCGGGTCGACGGCGGGGGCCGGTTCTTCGCCGAGTGAAGGCCCGACCCCGCCACGCCGTCAGGGGAGCGCAGCGACCAGGTCCCCGACCGCCACCCGGGTCCCCGTGTAGAAGGGGGTTTCCTCTCGCACGTGCCGACGCGCCTCCGTCCCCCGGAGGTGGCGCATCAGGTCGAGGATCCGGTGCAGTTCGTCGGCCTCGAAGGCGAGGATCCACTCGTAGTCACCCAACGCGAAGGAGGCCACGGTGTTCGCCCGCACGTCGGGGTAGTCACGCGCCTCCTTGCCGTGGTCGGCGAGCATGCGGCGCCGATCGGCATCGGGGAGCAGGTACCACTCGTAGGAGCGGACGAAGGGGTACACGCAAACGAAACGGCGCGGCTCCTCCCCCGCGAGGAAGGCCGGGATGTGGCTCTTGTTGAACTCGGCGGGCCGGTGCAGCGCGACGTTGCTCCACACGGGCTCGGAGGCCCGCCCGAGCGCCGTCCGCCGCAGCCCGGTGTAGGCGGCCTGGAGGGTCTCCACCTCCTCGGCGTGCCACCAGATCATGTAGTCGGCGTCGGCGCGGAGGCCCGCGACGTCGTACACGCCACGCACCTCGACCCCCTTGTCCCGCAGGGACTCCAGGTAGTCGTGGGCTTCGGTGGCCGCGTCGGCGCGGTCCGAGGGCAGGCTACCGCCCGGCACGCGGAACACCGACCACATCGTGTACCGGATCGTGGAGTTCAGTTCGTTGTAGTCAAGCCGCGACATGGCTACATCCTCGCACCGGCCGAGCGCCCGCCCCGCAGCTGGTCGAGGTCGCCCAACACCTTCTCAGCAGCCGCGTTCCCGCTGGCCACGCAGGCCGGGACCCCGACCCCGCCCAGGGCGGCGCCCGCCGCCGCGAGCCCCACGACGGAGTCGAGCCCGGAGGTGATCCGCGCGACGCGCTCCAGGTGGTCGACGCCGTACTGCGGCAGCGCCCCACCCCAGCGCACCACCGCCCCGTCCAGGGGGCGGACCGGGGTGCCCAGGAGCTCGGCCAGGTCGGCGAGCACGCCCCTG
The DNA here is from genome assembly GCF_000239155.1 of Actinoalloteichus spitiensis RMV-1378. Taxonomy (GTDB): domain Bacteria; phylum Actinomycetota; class Actinomycetes; order Mycobacteriales; family Pseudonocardiaceae; genus Actinoalloteichus_B; species Actinoalloteichus_B spitiensis. Next base: position 8,374 of record NZ_AGVX02000189.1, on the reverse strand, counting down.
GTGATCTCCTCGTCTCCCCGCCGCAGGGCGGAGGTTTCCCCGAACCGTCCCACCGAGCCGCGCACCAGCACCGGGGTGTCCCCGCCGCCGGCGAGGTGGGGCCACTTGCGGCTGGAGTAAGTGAAGGCCTTGGCCGTGAACGGGGTGCCGTCGGCGTGGCGCTCCCCGGCAGCGACGAGGACGCCGCTGCTGTCGGGCAGGGCGGTGTCGGGAGGCAGTGCCAGCCCCACCACGACCGACGAGGCGAGCTCGACCTCCCGGTACGCCGCCGCCGCTCTCGGCGCGACATCGGCCAGCAGCCGGGCGGCGGCGGGGGCGGGGACGGCGAGGACGACCAGGTCCGCCGAGAGGGACTCCGGGCGGGGGGCGGGACCGATCTCCAGGCGCCACCCGTTCGCGGCACGCTCGACGGAGCGCACGGGGAGGCCGAGTCGGACCTCGGCCGCCGCGGACTCCAGCAACAGCTCGGGCAGGGTGGCAAGCCCCTCCCGCAGGGTCGCGAAGACCGGAGGACGGGGCTTCTCCGCTGTCGCGGGTGGGGACATCAGCTGGCTGACGGCCGCCAGCAAGGTGCTGGGTTCCTCGTCGAGGCGGGAGGCCAACCCGGGCATGGTGGCCCGCAGGCTCAGGTCATCGGCCCGGCCCGCGTAGACGCCGCCGAGCAGCGGGTCCACCAGCCGGTCGACCACCTCGTCGCCGAGCCGGTCCCGCACCAGTCGACCCAGGGAGACGTCCTGGCCGGCGAGGCGGACGGGCGGCTGGTCCGCCTCGGAGGCCACCACCTCGACGGCAGCCGGGGACAGCACGTCGCGGACGGCCTGGGGGGACTCCGGGAGGCCCTGGAGGGTGCGGCGCGGCAACCGGACGGTGCGCCCCCCGGCGCGCACCGTGGGAGCGGCCCCTGACGGGTGGACGAGATCGACGTCCGCGTCGAGTTCGTCGAGCAGGTCGGTGACCTCCGGGCGGCGGGCCAGGTACGCCTCGGCACCCAGGTCGTACCGGACTCCGCCCACTCGCACCGCCCGCAGCTTTCCCCCGACCGCGCGCCCCTGGTCGATCACGGTGATGCTCGCCCCCGGGCCGAGCCGCTTCCGCAGCCGGTGGGCGGCGGTCAGTCCGGCGACACCGCCTCCGACGACGGCGACGCGGGGCGACGCGGACGCGTGCGTCATGGTCGACCCGCCCGGCCGGGAACGACACCCACCACGGTCACTTCCCGGTGTCGCGGCGGGTGGTCTCGTGCACGTGGTCGACCACTCGGGTGAGCACTCCGGGGTCGGTGTCGGGCAGGACACCGTGGCCCAGGTTGAAGATGTGCCCCGCCGCGGCGCGCCCCTCGGCGAGCACCCGGTCGGTCTCCCGCAACGCCACCTCCTCGCCGGCGAACAGCACGGCGGGGTCGAGGTTGCCCTGCACCACCGGGAGCGGGCCGTCCGGGTCGGCCAGCCGCAACCGCCCGACCGCCTCGTCCAGGGGGAGACGCCAGTCCACGCCGACGACATCGGCACCGGCCTGCCGCATCGCGCCCAGGAGCTCACCCGTCCCGACCCCGAAGTGGATCCGGGGGACGCCCGCCTCGGCCAGCCCCGCGAGCACCCTGCCGCTGTGCGGGAGGACGAACTCCCGGTACTCGCGCAGCGAGAGGGCGCCGGCCCAGGAGTCGAAGAGCTGCACGGCGTCGACACCGGCGGCCACCTGCTCGCGGAGGAACAGCAGGGTGAGGTCCGCGAGGTGGTCCAGCAGCGCGTGCCAGGTGCCGGGGTCACCGTGCATCATCGCCTTGGTCCGCTCGTGGTGCCGGCTCGGACCGCCCTCCACGAGGTAGGAGGCGAGGGTGAACGGAGCACCGGCGAAGCCGATGAGGGGTGTCGTCCCGAGTTCACCGAGCAGCATCCGGACCGTCTCCGCCACGGGAGCGACCTGGTCCGGGTCGAGGCGCGGCAGGCGGGACACCGCGGCCGCGTCACGCACGGGCTCGGCGATCACGGGCCCGGTGCCCGGGACGATGTCCAGGTCGACGCCGGCCGCCGCCAGCGGAACGACGATGTCGCTGAAGAGGATCGCCGCGTCCACCCGGTGCCTGCGCACCGGCTGGAGGGTGACCTCGCAGGCCATGTCCGGCGTCAGGCACGCCTGGAGCATCGGGACACCCGCCCGCAGCTCGCGGTACTCGGGCAGCGACCTCCCGGCCTGACGCATGAACCACACGGGCGTGTGATCGGGGACTCCGCCGGAGGCCGCGACCAGCAGGGGGCTCTGGGTGAGGTCCCGACGTAGCGAGACCGTGGAGGCATTCGTCATGGCCACCCCATCGTCCCATGCGCGCCCCGGGGCCGGCACCGACCCTCGACACGCCGGGTTCCGGGCGCCACGCCGCGCGTGGACCGCCCACCAGGTTTCTCGGCGCGCCTGCGGGATTCCGTCGCCGGATGCCCCTACAGTCGCCAGCCGTGACCGGGATGTCGGGTGTACCCGAGGTGTTCCGGCAGGCGGTGACCACGCTGCGGTCGGTGAGGCCACGGCCCGAGTTGACCTTCGAGGAAGTGCGCCCGCCCCAGCGGCTGGCTCCGTGGGCGTACGCGTTGACGGCGGAGGTCACGGGGCCGACCGGCGAGTTCGCCACCGGCCGGCTGATCGTGCTGCACGATCCGGAGAAGAGCGGTGGTTGGGGCGGTGAGCTCCGGCTTGTCGTGTACCTCCAGGCGGAGCTGGACCCCGAGTTCGCCGCCGACCCGCTGCTGACCGAGGTCGGGTGGTCCTGGCTGACCGAGGCGTTGGAGGTCTGCGGGGCCGACTTCTCCTCGCTCGGGGGGACGGTGACGGTCACCTCCTCCGTGCGCTTCGGTGACATCGCCGGGCCGACCCGCTCCCACGACCTGGAGTTGCGCGGGTCCTGGACCGCGGCCAGCGGTGATCTCGCCCCGCACGGCGACGCGCTGTGCTCCGTGCTGGCCAGCGCGGTGGGGTTGCCGCCGGTGGGGGTGACCACGCTCGGCCCACGCCGGAGCGGCACCCGCTCCTGATCGGCTCGTGGAACGGTCGGGCGCCGTGGAGCGCCGCGGACCGCGCCACCGCTCCACCGGGTGGGCCTGGCCCTCGCCGGTCGTCGAGCGGGGTGCTCGGGCGTTCGACGGGATTCGGCGGCGGGCCGGCGCACGGAAATGGTGGTCGAGGACACCCCGCCGGAGCGGAAAAGTGGGCGGGATCTCAGAATGGACCCGTACAGGACGCGGACCACGCCGTGGGTCACGCGGGGTTCCCGGTGGTGATCCGACTCGCGGGTGCTGCGCTGTTCGGTGGCGTCGAGGCACCACCATCCGCTGGCGCCAGGTCCACCTATCGCACGATCAAAAAGGGAATGTCGCGCTACGGCCGGCTCGCGTTAGCCAACACGCTCATCGTCACCCAATCGTGTTATCAGTTCCTGTCCAGGTGACAACCCAATCGGGATAGATCCCGCCTCGATCGTCCCGCTGGGACAGTTTGCCGGCTACGCTGCCCGAGTCGACACCACTTTCGGTCGATCAGTGGCGCGGCTGATTGGTCGAGAGTCCCGGTGCCGGTCGGGGGGCACGACCGACTCCAGGGAGGTAGTGACGTGGCTGCCGTCGGCTTAGGTCAGGCCGTTCGAACCACGCCAGCCGGCGCGTTGCCGGCCAACATGGTCCCGCACCCGCGGGAAGAGCTGTTCTCGGTACTGGTGGTGGACGACCATCCGCTGCTCCGGGAGGCGATCGCCGCCCGGTTGCAGCAGATGGGCGCCGGCACCGTGCACGAGGCGGCGTCGCTGGCCGAAGCCAGAGCTCGTGCTCTGGCCACCGGACCATGCGACCTTGCGATCCTCGATCTCGGGCTCCCCGACGGGAGTGGCATCGACCTGGTCACGGAACTCCGTGGCCACGGTTGGCCCCGGATCGTGGTCCTGGCATCCTCCGACGACCCGTACGCGGTACGGGCGGCCTTCCAGGCGGGCGCTCAGGCGTACCTGCTGAAGTCCGCCTCGCCGATGGTCGTCACCGACGGGGTTCGCCGGGTCCTCGACGGCGGGGTGTACGCCGACCCGAGTGTGGCGCCCGTCCTCGCGGCGGGCACCAGGGTTCCGGGTACCGACAACACGCCTCGCGAGTTGTCCGCCCGCGAGGTCGAGGTGTTGCAGCTGGTCGCCGACGGCCGATCCAACAAGGAGATCGGCGAGGCGCTCAACCTGTCCGCCCTCACGGTCAAGAGCCACCTGTCACGCATCGGCCGCAAGCTCGGTACCGGTGATCGTGCGCAGATGGTGGCGCTGGCCATGCGGGCTGGCGTGATCCGCTAGTGGAGTGGGGATGGCACGACTACGAACCCGTGCCATCCCCACCTCCAGCAGTGCCTGTGGGACCGCTGGAGGGGAGAGCCACGTAGGGTCATCGCCCGTGGACGCTCAACCAGCCAACCCGGATGAGGTCGGACCCGGCGACCGCGGCGGTGAGAACCGGAAACACGCTCAGGGCACGGAGGAGAACGCGGCGGTACCGCTGCGCCGTCCGGCCGATGGCGTGCCTCCTGTTGTCGTCGACCGCAACGCGCTCCAACTCGTCGCCACCGCGATGGCCGGCGCCACCGGCCCGGTGGCCGTCGACACCGAACGCGCCTCGGGCTACCGGTACTCCAACCGCGCCTACCTGATCCAGCTCCGCCGCGAGGGCGCGGGGACGGCGCTGATCGACCCGATCCCCGTCGCCGACGCGCTGGCCCCGCTCAGGGAGGCGCTCACCGGACCGGAATGGGTCTTACACGCGGCCTCGCAGGACCTGCCGTGCCTGGCGGAGTTGGGACTGCGACCAACGTCGTTGTTCGACACCGAACTCGCCGGCCGGCTCGCCGGCTTTCCCCGTGTGTCGCTCGCGGCGCTCGTGCGGCAGCAGCTGGGGTACGAGCTGGAGAAGGGGCACGGCGCGGCCGACTGGTCACGTCGCCCCCTGCCGGCGGACTGGCTGAACTACGCCGCTCTCGACGTGGAACTGCTCGTGCCGCTGCGGGACTCCCTGGAGGAGGAGCTCCGCCGGCAGGGCAAGCTCGACTGGGCCGCGCAGGAGTTCGAGTGGGTGCGCACGGCCCCACCTCCCCCGCCGCGGGCCCAGCCCTGGCGCCGGACCTCGGGCATCCACCGGGTGCACGCCCCCCGGCAGCTCGCGGCCGTCCGCGAGCTGTGGCTGGCGCGGGACGCCGTCGCCGAGTCGCGGGACATCGCTCCCGGGCGGGTCCTCCCGGACAAGGCCGTGATCGAAGCGGCGCAGGCCGCTCCGCGGACCGAGCGCGAGCTGTTGGCGCTGCCGGTCTTCCGGGGCCGGGCGCAGCGGCGGCGGGCGCACACCTGGTTGGCCGCCCTGCGGGCGGCGGCAGAGCTGCCGGCGAACGAACTCCCCAGCCCGGCGCAGCCCTCGGACGGCCCACCACCGCCCAACCGGTGGGCGGACCGGGATCCGGAGGCCGCGGCACGGCTCTCCGCCGCCCGCGCGGTGCTGACCGAGACCGCCGAACGACTGCGGCTGCCGGTCGAGAACCTCCTGCAACCCGACCTCGTCCGACGGACCTGCTGGAGCCCGCCGGAGCAGCTGGACGTCCAGTCGGTGAGCGCGGCGCTGCGGGCGGGCAACGCCCGTGAGTGGCAGATCGAACTGACCGCCGCTCAGCTCGCGGAGGCGCTGCGGGCGACCACCTGACCGCCGATCACTCGAGCAGGGCCGCGGCGTGCTGGAGCGCCGCGGCCAGGCGGGCGGCGGTGTCCCCCTGGTAGGCGAGCCGCGCCGGCGTGGCCTGGTGGCCGTTGAGCCGCAACACGGCCAGGGGGACCTGCCGCCGGAGCGCGCGGTGCACCAGCAGGGAGCGCGGCCGGGCATCGGCGGTGACCCCGTCCACCTGGCCCAGCGGTCCCACTCCGCGCGCGCCGGGGAGGAAGGCGTTGCCGATGGTCAGGGCGGCCGTCTCGGCCGCGCGGGTCGTCACCTTGAGCGTCCCGCGCCCGGGGCTGTCCCCCAGCACGAGGAGAACCCGCCACTGCCGCCTGTCCACCGTGACCACGGTGAACGACGGCGTCCCGGTCACCAGATCGTCGCCGGGCACCGCGACGGCCCAACGGTTGTCGAGCAGGATCACCCCAGTCCGTCCTTTCCGGAACGCGGGCTGACGTCGGGCGGCGCGTGCTGCCACCCTGATCGCGTTGCGGGGTCGCCACACTACGGCACGGCTCGGGACGGCCGGTGGATGGGAGCGCTCCAACGCCGCACCGCGGCCCGCGTCCCGATCTTTTCGCCGCCCACCCTGGCATTCGGGTTACTGACGGGTAGCATCGCGGTCAGCGGGCGCGGAGCTGCGCGCCCGGGCCCACTCAGCGAGGAGAAGGAGCACGCCGTGGCCGACGCCGTTGCAGCGCGTGCGCTTCGGAACGTGGTCTTCGTCGACGGTGTGAGGACACCGTTCGGCAAAGCCGGCCCGAAGGGCATCTACGCCGAGACCCGCGCGGACGACCTGGTCGTCAAGACGCTCAGGGAACTTCTCCGGCGACATCCCCAACTGCCGCCCGAGCGGATCGGTGAGGTCGCGATCGCCGCGACGACCCAGATCGGGGACCAGGGACTGACCATCGGCAGGACGGCGGCCCTGCTGGCCGGCCTCCCCCGCTCGGTGCCCGGCTTCGCCATCGACCGGATGTGCGCCGGCGCGATGACCGCCGTGACCTCGGTGGCCGGCGGTATCGCCTTCGGCGCCTACGACGTGGCGCTCGCCGGCGGTGTGGAACACATGGGCCGGCACCCGATGGGCGAGGGGGTGGACCCCAACCCCCGGTTCCTCGCGGACAAGCTCGTGGACCCCTCGGCGCTGGTCATGGGCCAGACGGCCGAGAACCTGCACGACCGCTTCCCCCACCTGGACAGGGGCCGCGTCGACGCCTACGCGGCGACCAGCCAGGAGCGGTTCGCCGAGGCCGTCAAGACCGGTCGGATCAGCGCGGACCTCGTCCCGGTCGCCACCCGGTCGGCCGAGCTCGGCTGGGGGCTGGCGACCGAGGACGAGCCGCCCCGCCCCGGGACCACCGTCGAGGCCCTCGCTGGGCTGAAGACCCCCTTCCGCCCCCACGGCCGCGTCACCGCCGGCAATTCGGCGGGGCTGAACGACGGGGCCACCGCCGCGCTCATCGCCGGCGAGGACACGGCCACCGAGCTCGGGCTGCCGGTGGGGATGCGGCTGGTCGGCTACTCCTTCGCCGGGGTCGACCCCGAGGTGATGGGGGTCGGGCCGGTCCCCGCCACCGAACAGGCGCTCGCCAGGGCCGGCCTGACGATCGACGACATCGGCCTGTTCGAGATCAACGAGGCCTTCGCCGTCCAGGTCCTGGCCTTCCTCGACCACTTCGGCATCGCCGACGACGACCCCCGGGTGAACCCGTGGGGCGGCGCGATCGCGTGCGGCCACCCCCTGGCCGCCTCGGGTGTCCGGCTGATGACGCAGCTCAGCCGCCACTTCGCCGAACGCCCCGAGGTCCGCTACGGGATCACCACCATGTGCATCGGCATCGGCATGGGGGGCACGGTCATCTGGGAGAACCCGCACTGGGACGGTCGGGAACGGAACGGGGACGCGAAGTGAGTGACACGACGGGCGGGGTCACCGCCGAGGACATGCGGAACGCGATGCCGGACGAGGTCGTGACCAGGTCGGTGACCCGGCTCGTCCGGGTGCCCGGCGTCGACCGACCGATCGCCCTGGTGACGCTGGACAACGGGCACGACCACACGCGCCCCTCCACCCTCGGCCCCCAGGGGCTGCTCAGCCTGGACGCGGCGCTCGACGAGGCCTTCGCCGCGGAGCCCGCCGCGATCGCGGTGACGGGGAAGCCCTTCGTCTTCGCGGTTGGCGCCGACCTCTCCGGCGTCACCAGGTTGTCCTCCGCGGAGCAGGCCCGGTGGATCGCCCACACCGGGCACGCGGTCTTCCGGCGCCTCACCGAGTCCCCCGTCCCGACCTTCGCCTTCGTCAACGGAGCGGCGCTCGGCGGCGGTCTCGAACTCGCGCTCTCCTGCCACTACCGCACCGTCGCGGCGAACGCGGCGATGCTCGCCCTGCCCGAGACGTTCCTGGGGCTCTTCCCGGGATGGGGTGGCACCCAACTGCTGCCCAACCTGATCGGGCCGGACGCGGCCGTCACGGTCATCCTCGAGAACGCGCTCAACCAGAACCGGCGGCTGAGCCCGGCCAAGGCCGCCGAACTGGGCGTCGTCGACGTCGTCCTGGACTCCGCCGACTACCTGGAGCAGTCGCTGCTGTGGGCGGCCGGGGTGCTCGAGGGCCGGATCCGCCCCGAGCGCCCGGAGATCGACCGGGGCCAGGCCTGGAC
>NZ_AGVX02000190.1 GCF_000239155.1 Actinoalloteichus spitiensis RMV-1378 | reverse complement strand
CGGGGTGCGCTCCCGCCGGCACCGAGGTCCCAACCGTTCCCGCCCACCCCGCGCAGCCGACGGAGGAGCACCGATGAACTCACTGACGACCGCCCGCGTCGCCCGGGTGCTCAGCCGCCTGCACCGGGAGGCGGAGGCAGCCGACAAGCCCCTGATCGACGGCCTCACCGGCGGTGACCTGTCCGACGAGGACCTGATCCGGCGGACCCTCGAGGAGGAGAGCCGGGACTACCGGGCGTTGTACCACCGGTACGCCGACCACTACTTCTGCGTCTCCCCCACCTTCGGCCAGTTCCTCTACGTCTGCGCCAGGGTCGCCGGCGCCACACGGGTGGTCGAGTACGGCACCTCGTTCGGCGTCTCGGCGCTCTACCTGGCCGCCGCCCTGCGGGACAACGGCGGCGGCCGTCTGATCACCACCGAGCTGGAGCCCGGCAAGGCGGCCGAGGCGCGGAGGAACCTCTCCGAGGCTGGCCTGGACGACCTGGTGGAGTTCCGCGTCGGGGACGCGTTGGAGACACTGCGCGGCGACCTCGGTGGGCCAGTCGACCTGGTGCTGCTGGACGGTGCCTTCTCCCTCTACCTCCCCGTCCTGACGCTCGTGGAGCCGAGCCTGCGTCCAGGCGCGCTCGTCATCGCGGAGAACGCGCTGGACGCGGTGACCGACTACCGCGAGCACGTACGCGACGCCAACGGCGGCTACCTGACCCTGACCGTCCCCGTCGACGGGGGCCGGGGCAACGAGCTGTCGCTGCGCGTCACCTGACCTCGCCAGCCGCGCCGGGCCCCGCTCGAGGAGCCGCCGGGGGCGGCGGGCGCTCTCCCGCCGCCGCGCGGCCCGCCAGCCGGAGGTCCCGGGTGGAGCGGGCCTCGTCCTCGGAACGTCCGACGGGTCGCCCGAGAAGCCGTGAGGTGCCATCGCAGAACGGCGAGTCGGAGGTGGGCAGGACGGACAACGGGTGCCGGGGCACTCGACCGGCCCGTGACCCACCAGGCAGGGCACCACCCGGCTCCCGCACGACGGCCCGGTCGGACGCCGAGCGGGCCCCGGCGAGTACCACCGGTTGCGGCTCGGCTCCCCTCCCGGCGCTACGCCGGCTGGTCCGCCCTCTCCGACGCCGCGCCCGGGAGGTAGACGAGCAGCGACTGGCTCGTGCCGGGCAGGGAAAGGCGTTCGTAGGCCATCGTGATCTCCTGCCCGCCGATCCTCCACCGTTCGTTGCCGGTCGCGCTCGGCAGGCCCGCCGACGCCGCGTACCGCTCGGCGAACTCCGCGCCGGCGGTGGCGGTGAGTTCCCCGACCAGCACGGCGGTGTCCTGGTCACCGAGGTCGGCGGCGGCTCGCAGCGCGGCCACCCGCGCGTCCGCGACCACCGGCCAGTCCGGATAGGTCAGCCTGGCCCGGGCGTCGGTGAAGAGGTACCGGACCAGGTTCGGCCGGGGGTCGTCGAGCAGCCCGGTCGACGCGACCAGCTCCCGGAAGCCGGCGGTGTGGGCGAGGACGGTGGTCCGCGCGTCCAGGACGAGGGCAGGCGCCGGTTCGAGCTGGTCGAGCAGGGCGAGGAGCGTCGGGCGGACCGGCGGGGACGGCGGGGCGGCTGGACTCGACGTCCGGGAGCACGCCATGTCACCCGACTTCGCCAGCCGGTGCAGGTGCGCGTGTTCCTCCGGGGACAACCGCAGCGCGGCGGCGAGCGCCCGCAGCACCGGGACGGAGGGATGCCGGTCGCGGCCCCGCTCCAACCTGGTCAGGTACTCCACGCTGATACCGGCGAGATCCGCGAGTTCGGCGCGGCGCAGGCCGGGGGTGCGTCGTCGCCCGCCCGGGGAGACGCCGACGGTGGTCGGTGCGGTGGCCTCGCGGCGAGCTCGCAGGAAGGCCCCCAGAACGTTCTCGGGCATAACGCTTCATCCTAGGGTCGCCAACAGGCCGTAGCGGGGCTCCGGGAGGGTCTCCCTCACGCGGGATTCCGAGGCCAGGGTGTGTTGGGTGAACGGTTTCCACGAAGGACCACGGACCCCGCTGCGGTTCCGCACGGCGGAGGAGCGCGCACGAGCTCCCCGTCCGATCGCGCCGTCGAGGTCGAGGAGGTGGCGGTGACCATGCGGTACCGGCTGTTCGGGCGGACCGGACTACGCGTCTCCGAGATCGTCCTCGGGACGATGATCCTCGACGACGAGCGGGAGCTGCGGCGGGTCCTGGACACCTACGCCGAGGCGGGCGGCAACTTCGTCGACACGGCCTCCTGCTACGGCAGGAGCGAGGACCTGTTGGGCGCGGTGCTCACCGACCGTGACCGCTTCGTCCTGGGCACCAAGTACACGGTGTCCCACGACCCGGACGATCCGAACGCCTCGGGGAACCACCGGAAGAACCTGGTGGGGTCCCTGGAGCGGAGCCTGCGGCGGTTGCGCACCGACCACGTCGATGTCTACTGGGTGCACGTCTGGGACCGGCACACACCGGTCGAGGAGACGATGCGGGCCCTGGACGACGTCGTCCGGGCCGGCAAGGTGCTCTACGTGGGGGTGTCGGACGCCCCGTCCTGGCTGGTGGCCCAGGCGAACACCCTCGCGGACTGGCGGGGCTGGACCCCGTTCGCCGGTCTCCAGGTCCCCTACAGCCTGATCTGGCGGGACGCGGAACGGGAACTGCTGCCGATGGCCGAGGCGTTCGGCATGAGCGTGACGGCGTGGGCGCCGTTGGGTGGTGGCGCGTTGACGGGCACCTCGACGCGGGCCGCCCCGGAGTCGCTGTCGGCGAAGGACCGGCCCGTCGCCGAGGCGGTGCGGGCGGCAGCCGGGGAACTCGGCGTCTCCGCCGCCCAGGTGGCGCTCGCCTGGACGCGGCGGCGAGCCCCGGTGCTGCCCATCGTGGGGGTGCGCGACGCGGACCAACTGGCGAACAGCCTCGGTGCCGTGGACGTCGTCCTGCCCGACGACGTGGTCGACCGACTGGAGGCGGCGACCGGGTTCGAGGCCGGCTTCCCCGCCGACTTCATCAGCCAGTGCGAAACCGACCCCTTCGTCTTCGGGAACACCGCGCCCGCCGTCGAGGGAAGGCCGCGGTGGACCGGTTCCCCACCGGCCGGCAACGGGTGACGGGCTGACCGCCGGTCGACCGGGATCCGGCGTGGGAGCGGGCCGGTGGTGGCACCCGGCCGCTCCCGGCTCGTCGATCCCGCACGAGGACGCGTGCCCGCCACTCCCGGCGCGGCTCGCCTCCACGGCTCTCCGGACCGTCCGACCGGTTGACGGCCCCTCACGGCGGTCGCCGTCGTGCCCCGTGCTTCCCGCCGCACGTCCTCGGTGGAAGGGTGGGAGAACGGGGAACGACGGAACCGGAGGCACCGATGACACCCACTCCGAGTCGGCTGGTCGTCGACGACGCACTGGCCCGGGACATGGTCGAGTTGCGACGGGCCCTGCACGCCGACCCGGAGGTGGGCCTGGACCTGCCCCGCACGCAGCGGCGGGTTCTGGACGCGGTGGACGGTCTTGGCCTGGAGATCACCACCGGCGGGCGGCTGGGTTCGGTCGTCGCGGTGCTGCGCGGCGGCCGGCCCGGTCCGGTGGTGCTGCTGCGCGGCGACATGGACGCGCTGCCGGTGGACGAGCGGACCGGGCTGCCCTTCGCCTCGACCAACGGGGCGATGCACGCCTGCGGCCACGACCTGCACACGGCGGCGCTCGTCGGCGCGGCCCGGCTGCTCGCCGGGGTCCGGGACACCCTCCCCGGGACGGTCGTGTTCATGTTCCAGCCGGGCGAGGAGGGCTACGACGGCGCGGGCGTCATGCTCGACGAGGGCGTGTTGACCGCCGGGGGCGCGGAACCGGTGGCGGCCTACGGGGTGCACGTGGCGGCCGACATGCCGCGAGGTGTGCTGACGACCCGGCCGGGGCCGATGATGGCGGCGTTCGGCCGGTTGGACGTCACGGTCCGGGGCAGTGGTGGTCACGCGTCCCGCCCGCACCACGCCCTGGATCCCATCCAGGTCGGGGCCGAGGTCGTCACGGCGCTCCAGACCTTCGTCACCCGCCGGTTCGACGTGTTCGACCCGGTCGTGGTGACCGTCGGGGAGTTCCACGGCGGTACCGCGCCCAACATCATCCCCGACTCGGCACGGCTGCGGGCCGGCGTCCGCTGGTTCAGCTCCGAGAACGCGGCCCGGCTGGGCCGGGAGCTACCGGAGCTGGTCCGGGGCATCGTCGCCGGGCACGGGCTGACCGCCGAGGTCACCTTCGAGGAGGTCCTGCCGGCCACCGTCAACGACGCCGACGAGGCCGAGTTCTACGCGCGGACGGCGGTCGGTCTCTTCGGCGCCGACCGGTACCGGCACCTGGACAACCCGCTGACGGGCTCGGAGGACTTCTCCCGGGTGCTGGACCGGGTGCCGGGTTCCTACGGCTTCCTGGGGGCCGCGTCGCCCGACCCCGCCGGGCGGCCGGCGAGCAACCACTCCCCCCGTGCGGTGTTCGACGACGGGATCCTCGCCGACCAGGCGCTGTTCCTGGCCACGCTGGCGCGCGACCGCCTGCACCGGGCGGAGGCGGTCGCGACGGACTGAGCCGAGCCGCGGGGGCGGGGCCGACCGACCACGGCCGTCGGCCCAGGCTGGTCACCGATCCGGTGGTCCGGCCCTCGCCGTGACCGTTCGAGCCCGGGTGGCGCCGCACGCTCCGCTCGCTGGCACGGGACCCGGCAGCACCGCCGGCGGCCGTGACGCCCCGGTGGGGCGACCCCGGGTGCGTTCCGACCGACGTGGACGTGGTGGCGGTTGTCCGTGCCGCGCGCGGGTCGTGGGCCGCCGTGCCCGACCGGCTCCGGAGTTCGCCTCGGAGGTTGAGAGGATCGTCCACAGCCGAGCTCAAGGGATCTCCGTTCCTGGTCCACCGCCGGCCACGCCGCGTACCGTCCGAGGCGGGACGCCCGGGTCGCGTGGGTGCTGATCCGGCCCGCACCCGCGCGGAGGACGCGGGCTGGACCAGCGAGGAGGGCCGTGTTCGTCATCGCCCACGTCAGCGATCCGCACGTGGACGGGAGCGCGGAACGCGCGGACCGGGTCGGACGGGTCGCCCGCTACCTTCGGGGCCTCTCCCGGCCGGTCGACGCGGTCCTGCTCTGCGGGGACATCGTGGACTCCGGTGTCCGGGAGGACTACGAGGAGGTCCTGGCCCTGTTCGCCGGTACCGCCCCCGTGCTGGCGCTGCCCGGCAACCACGACGCCCCCTCGGCCCTGTTCGCCGCGCTGGGCGACCAGCCCGGCCCCTTGTCCGACTCGCCGCACCGGTGTCTCGTCCTCGGCGGGATTCGGTTCGTGTTGCTGGACACGACGGTTCCCGGCCAGGTCGGTGGGGCGCTCGGCGCCGAGGGGCTGTCCTGGCTGGACCGCACCTTGGCGGATCCGGAGGCCGGCGCGGCACGCACCATCGTCGCGATGCACCACCCACCCGTCCCGGTGGGCCACCCCTTCGTCGACGGTGTGGCCCTCGCGGACTCCGCCCCCTTCGCTGAGGTCCTGTCCCGTCATCCCGCCGTCGTCGCGGTGCTGGTCGGGCACGCCCACACGGCCGGGGCGAGCAGCGTGGCGGGTGTGCCGGTCCTGCTCGGCCCCGGCGTCGCGTCCACCCTGGTGCTCCCCTTCGAGTCCCGGCCCGGAGACCACGCCGTGGTGACCTCGGAGGCGCCTCCGGCACTCGCCCTCCACCTGCTCACCGGCCGGCATCTCACCACCCACTTCCGGGTCCTGGGCTGAGCGGGCGCGCATCCACGGACACTGCCCGCGGATGCGCCGGCCCGGTGCGGCCCGCTCGTCGGACCGTTCAGCGGGCGGTGGAGGTTCCGACGGGGAGGTTCGCGGCCCGGAGGCCCAGGCGGGGCTCGTGGACCAGGTAGTGACCGGCGACCGCCTCGCCAGGTGCCGTCGGCGGGTTGTCCTTGGACGTGTTGTGGTGGGTCAGCGGGTTCGCGGAACCCCCGTCGCGTCCGGTGAACCGGTTGGCGATGAACTCGTAGGCCTGGTCGGAGCTGGCGTCGGCCAGGTCCTCGACCCCGGCGACGATGTTGAGGAAGGCGTCGTGCAGCCGCAGCCCGTTGCGTTCGGCACGGGTGAGGGTCTGGGCGTGGTAGAAGTGGTCGTCGCTGGCGCGGTGCGCCTCGTAGAAGAGGGACACCAGAACGAGGAGCCGCTGGTAGGAGTGGCGGTACACCTGTTCGTAGAAGCGCAGGGCGTCGGGTTCGGCGACCTCGCCGCGCAGGACGCTGCCGATGCTGGCCGCACCGATGGGACCGCTGAAGTTGGCGAGGTGGACGCCGGTGGACAGTAGCGGGTCCAGGAAGCAGGCGGCGTCCCCGGCCAGCAGGTACCCCGGCCCGCAGAAGCTGTCGGCGACGTAGGAGTAGTCGGTCTCGACCTTGACCTCCTCCCCCATCTCGGCTCCCGCCAGGACCTCCACGGCCAGCGGGCACTGCTCGACGGCGGCGAGGTAGAGCGACTTCAGATCAGGGTGCCGCCCCCGTTGCTCGTCGAACCAGGTCTTCGCGGACACGTAGCCCACGTTCAGCACCCCTCCGCTGAGCGGGATCAGCCAGAACCAGCCACCCGGCGCCGAGCACACCGCCACCGCACCCTTGGGGCCGCGCCCGATGTCCTTCGCGCCCTTCCAGTAGGACCACACCCCGATGTTCCTGAAGACCTCGTGGAAGCGGCGGTTCCCGAACCGCTGCCGGGACAGCACGCCGGCGCGGCCCGAGGCGTCGACGACGAAGTCGAAGTCGACGTGCCGTTCCTCCCCATCCACCCGGTAGCGGGCCGCGACGGCCCGGTCACCGTCGAACAGGACGTCCCGGACGGTGGCCTCCTCGACCACGCGTGCTCCCACGCTGCGGGAGTGGTCCAGAAGGATCTTGTCGAACTCCGAACGCTCCACCTGCCAGCTGTACTTGTCGATCCCGTCGAGGTGGCTGAAGGGGAGGTCCCACTTCTCGTCACCCCACTCGAAGTAGGAGCCGTGTTTGCGGACGAACCCGGCCGCGTCCACCTTCTCCCTGGCACCGAGCAGGTCCAGGATCCTGAGCACGGACACCGGGAGGGACTCCCCGATGTGGTAGCGCGGGAAGCGCTCGCGCTCGAGCACGGTCACCTCCACGCCCTCCTTGGCGAGCAGGGTCGCGGTCGTCGATCCGGCGGGTCCGCCGCCGATCACCAGCACCTGGGTCTTCTCGGGCACAGTCGATCTCCCGTTCTCCGGAGTGGGGTCGTCGTGGCCGGGAGACCGTCCTCGCGGCCTCCCAGGTCGCGGCCGCCCATCGTCGGTGCCACCCCGGAGATCCCACCGCCGCCCGGATGGACGCGGTGGCCGGGACGGGACGGGACGAGGAGCGGTGCCCCCTCCTGCCGGCGAGCGGTGGGAGGGGTGGTGGTCGGAGTCGTGGCGGCCGTGCGCCACCCGCCACCTCCCGGAATAGTAGGCTCATTACGAATTCCTTTTCTTGGAGGAATCTCTAAGGCGGTGGATCGCGACGTCCCGAGCGGACTACCAGCGTCCTCAGCAGTTCCGTTCGACCGCCGCCGCGCGGGTGTCCACTGAGCACGCGGTTCTCCCGCTATCCGCTGGCGGCCCCCGCCAGGGGTGTTTCCGCCAACCATTCAGAAACCCACGCCCCGGAGCAACCGTCCCTTTTCCCCTGGCCGCCCCTTCGTGCGATCATGCGAGTTCGGGAACACGCACCGGGTGTCGGTGCGGCGATTTCGGGAGGCGATCGGTGAGTGAGACCATCCAGGCGGGCCGGGACGAGGAATCCCGCCCCGCGAACACCCTGAGCGGCGACGAGAGCCTCGTCCTCCCCGAGTTCGACGCTCCGCCGGCGGATCCGTTCGGCCTGTTGCGGCGCTGGATCGCGCTGGCCGAGGAGTACCGGGTCCGGGAGCCACTGGCCGTGTCGCTGGCCACGGCCGACGCGGCGGGGCGTCCGTCGAACAGGGTGGTCCTCGTCAAGGAGATCGTCGACGGCGGCCTGGTGTTCACCAGTCACACCGGGAGCAGGAAGGGGCGGGATCTCGCCGTCCAACCCTGGGCGTCGATGAACTTCTACTGGCGGGAGTCCCTCCAGCAGATCACGCTGGCCGGCCCGGTCGAGGCCCTCCCGGCCTCCCGGTCCGACGAGTTGTTCGCGGAACGACCACTCGCCGCTCAGGCCACCACGGCCGTGTCCGCGCAGAGCACACCGCTGGTCGCGGAGAGCGAGCTGCACACGCGCGCCCGGGAGCTGATCGAGGCGGGCACGGCCCTGCCCCGGCCGGCAGGGTGGGGTGGTTACCGCCTGCTGCCCAGGGAGATCGAGTTCTGGCAGGGGAAGGCGAGCAGGTTGCACCGCCGTCTCTCCTACTCCTGGGAGAACGGCGGGTGGACGTACCGCCGCCTCCAGCCCTGACGTCCGCACGAGCGCGACGGAACGGGGAGGTGCTGAGGTCGCCGTCTCCGAGGTGACCTCGTCACCGGTGCCTCCGCCCCGACACGTCCCCGTCCCACGCGCCACGGTGCGGCGGAGGACGGCTGGCCTCCCCGGCGCCCGGGTCCATGACCGGCCCGGCGCACGGGCACCGGTCCCGGTGCGGGTCGCCGAGCCGCGGCCGCGAGCGCGGACGTGTCGGCGGCTCCCCGGTCGCCGCCT